>JBFOLV010000337.1:0-7631 GCA_040830325.1 Kordiimonas sp.
AACAGTCATAGATGTGGCAAGGAAACAAGCTTGAGCAGCCATCAAAATATAGACGTTTCGTTTACCCGACACACAGCACTCCTTCTCAAGACTTAAGAGAAAGAGCTAACGCAGCATTAGACTTCTGGCAAACAAAAAGCCTTCAGGTAACGAGAAAGAGAACTTCTCACATACAATTAGCATGTTTAACTTAGGCCGATCCGGCCTGTTCAACCTGAACCTCTTCCTCTCCAATAATCCGGCTTTGAGGAAGGTAAAGCGTAAATGTGGTGCCCACATCAACAGTGCTTTCAAGCTCAATATGACCTTCATGCATATCTATAAACACTTTAACAAGGGATAAGCCAAGGCCCGTACCTTCATGGCTACGGCTTAGAGCGGATGCTGCCCGCATGAATGGTGAGAATATCAATTCCTGATCTTCTTCAGGAATACCAATACCCTTATCAGACACCTGAATCATCATCTCGCCTTTATCGGTCATACCAGCTTTAACAAGTACATTGCCTGCACCTTCTGGCGTGAACTTAACAGCGTTTGAGAGGAGATTGAGAACCGACTGCTTCAAGCGCAAGCGATCACCATACAAATTAGGTAGTTCCTCGAGTTCAAGAACAACCTTGAGACCTTTTTGGGAAGATTGCCCCTGTACTAACGCCTTACTTTCTTCAATAAGACGCGTCATATCGACATTCTCTTCTTCAAGCTCAAATTGACCCGCTTCAATTTTTGCAAGGTCTAGAACTTCGCCAAGAATAGCTGATAGATGCTCACCAGAGGACAAAATGTCTGTCAGATACCCACGATACTTATCGTGCCCAATGGGCCCAAACATCTCTTCATCCATGATGCTGGTAAAACCGATAATGGCATTCAGTGGTGTACGCAGCTCATGGCTAACGTTTGCGAGGAACACACTTTTCGCTCTATTCGCTGCCTCGGCTTGCTCTTTTGTGACAATAAGTTCGAGCGACGTTTTCTTCGTTCGTTCAACTTCTTGCTCAAGCTCCCAGGACCGCTTTCTGAGCGTTTCCTCGGAGGAAGACAAAGCTTTGTTTGTCGCGCGTAAATTTCCAAGTAACTCACGCACTGCATCAAAAGAAAGGTTAACCTGACTAACTAGAAGACCAAGCTCATCATCTTTATGGCGCTTGTCTACCCGGATACGTTGCTCTTGTGGGTGCTCCGGACTCACACTAGATATTTTTTCAACAATTTGCACGAGCGGTTTCGTAAGGCCTTGGTGAAACGCGAAATAAAGCAATAGCACAAGCACAAGGTTTCTCACAAAACCGGAAAGGAACGTTGTCATTGCACGTGAGAAAAACGGTTGCAGACCAATTGCGCGGTCGACCACCACTCTCAAGCTACCAGGCTTCTCGGCCATTGTATCAGGTAATTCTAATTCCCAGTTGTGCGTAGAGATATCATCAATAACAAAGCGAGCAAACTCTGTACCACTACTTCCAAAACTTCGAGTATCTCGCTTATCACCGGCCAACATCGTGCCATGATCATCAAGAATCATTGCTTCAGCAATGTAAGGGTATTCCATCAGGCCAGAGACAACCTCTGTCGCCAAGTCAGAATCCAGGATCAAAACGGCGCGTGTTGCAGCCTTCTGTGCCACCTGAAGACTTTTTTCAACTTTTTGGTTAAGCAGTCCACCTTCTTCAAGATAGTCCAAATAAACCTGTCCCACCGACAGTACAAGACCAACAGCAAATGCGATAATCACAGCTGTACGTGCTAACTTGAATGATATTCTATCAGACCAATGTAGCCTCAAGCTTATCCCCTCACGTTCCCCTAGCGGATTTTATCAATGATAAAACCCCGTATTTTTCCGCACTATATCAGAGGATTTACAACTTTAAGAATAATAATCACCACTCACCAGTATTTTCCATGGAACTCCAAGGTTCTTGTGGTGGTAGCGCTTTTCCTTGTTGTAACAATTCGATGGAAATACCGTCGGGGCTCCTCACAAAAGCCATATAACCGTCACGTGGTGGGCGATTGATAACCACACCTTTATCCATCAAATTCTGGCAAACCTCATAAATATTTTCAACGGCATAGGCCAAATGGCCAAAGTTTCTACCGCCACTATACTCTTCAGTTTCCCAATTAAAGGTTAATTCTAGCTGAGCATCTTCATTTCCTGGTGCAGCAAGGAATACCAATGTGAATTTTCCAGCAGGCACATCCTTGCGCCCAACCTCAACAAGCCCAAGCTTATTGCAATAGAAATCCATTGATTCATCTAGGTTTTTAACGCGCACCATGGTGTGAAGATATTTCATTATATTATCCAAAAACCTTGTTCATTAGTTCTTCTAAACACTCTTTATCAATAGAGTCAAAAGCACCAAATTCAGTTGAATCGATATCCAAAACTGCAATCAAATCATCATCTTTATTAACAACAGGCACCACAATTTCGGAGTTACTCCGACTATCGCATGCGATATGGTTTTTTACAGCGTGCACATCCTCAACCACCTGAGTTTCCCTTTCAGCTGCTGCAACACCGCAGACACCACGTCCAAACGCTATTCGCAAGCAGCCAAGTGTCCCTTGATAAGGGCCAACGATGAGCTCATTTTTCTTTTCATCATCTACGATGTAAAAGCCTGTCCAAAAGAAGCGATCAGGAAAAGCATCACGCAGCAAACACGAAACGGTCGCCATTTTTGCAATCGTATCATTTTCGCCTTCCAAAACAGCAAGTACTTGTGCCTGTGTCGTTTGGTAGATATCAAGCTTACTCACTCATAACTCCTGCTGCCTGTTTTAAACTCTTTTCATCAAAGCCCAATATTGCATGGGCTGTGTCAAGTCCTGCGCCCAACCGGTCATAGAACCTTAAAGCCTTAGGATCAGTTTTCAAGGCATACCATTCCATGGCGTCACAACCCATTTTAAGGGCTTCTCCCGCCAAAAACTTCATCATTTTACTTCCAACGCCGCAACCGCGCGCAGCTTCAGAAACAATCAAGTCCTCAATGTAGAGAACCCTTTTCCCACGGTAGCTAGAGTATTTTTGCATAAGGAGCGCAGATGAAATTGGCACACCGTCTTTTACACCCAAATAACCATAGCCAATTGCCCCACTACCAAAAAGCAACTCAGCTAGATCCTCTTCAGTTATTGTAACAACCTCCGGACGGCCTTCATTCTCCGCTAACATCTTTATAAAGCTAATAACAGTTCCCAAATCATCTGGAGTAACTGGTCGAAACGTTATCTCTGACACACCTAAAATCCACTCATATACTTTGGTAAGCACTGGCCCCGCTCTCTCAAAACGAGAGCCCCATGAGCCTTTCTCTCGTCTTAAGCTCTCCCCCTATAATTGCAACCCAGATATTTAAACATATTGAACGGCCATATTGTCGCACCGGGTTTCAATTGAGGACTTCTCCCCCAAATTATAAGGTATCCAAGATGCAGTTTTATTTGTGAGGTAGACTGACATGGCACACACAAACAACGAACAGATTCAGATAGAATTCCACCACAAGGCAAAAGGCATCAGTGATCATGTTGCTTATGGTTTTGTTAAATTTCTTCGTTTCTTTGCTGATACTTTTTTCGCGAAGAGATACGGACACAGGGCCGTCGTACTGGAAACAGTAGCTGCGGTTCCCGGTATGGTTGGCGGGTTACTGCAACATCTAAAAAGCCTGCGCCATATAAGGGAAGATCAAGGCTGGATTAAAACCCTGTTGGATGAAGCAGAGAACGAACGCATGCATCTGATGACATTTGTTGAAATTGCTCAGCCAACATTGTTTGAACGTTTGGTAATTATGTTCACACAGGCAGTCTTCTATAACCTCTATTTCTTCCTCTATCTTTTTGCGCCGCGCACTGCACACCGCGTTGTTGGTTACTTTGAAGAAGAAGCTGTTGTTAGCTACAGCTTGTATCTGGAGGAAGTTGATGCGGGAAGACACCCCAACACTCCCGCTCCTCAGATTGCCATCGACTATTGGGGTTTAGATACGGACGCCACTTTAAGAGATGTTATTATCGCGGTTCGAGCCGATGAAGCGGAACACCGTGATGTAAACCACGGCTTTGCTAACTCACTGGATACCATGAAACAACAGGCTGGCACTGCATAAAAAAGGCCCGCTAAGCGGGCCTTTCCATATCTATTTTTTACATTGAAGTTAACTATTCAGCTGCAGCTTTCTGCGCTTCAAGTTCAACCTCACTTTCATCAAGCTTAACAAGCTTGAAATTCAACACACCGTAAATAACCGAAACAATTGGGCTAAAGATGTTGAAGAATGCATAAGGCGCATAAGCCAGCGCTGATATCCCGAGAACACCACTAATGAATGCACCGCATGTGTTCCAAGGAATAAGGGCCGATGTCACAGTTCCCGCATCTTCCACGGTTCTTGAAAGATTCTGCGGTGCAAGATTACGGTTCTTAAACTCCATCTTGTACATACGCGCAGGTAACACGATCGCGATATATTGGTCACCTGCAACAACATTGATGCCGATACACGTACAAACCGTGGTAAAAATTAGGCTACCTGAAGATCTCACTTTGGACATTACTCCAACAATCAAACGCTGCAAGAAGCCTGCATGTTCCATGATCGCACCGAACGTAATCGCCGAGATAATCAGCCATATGGTGTTCATAACACCCGCCATACCACCACGCGACAGAAGCTCATTCAGTTCAGCATCAGGCGTCGCAGCCGTATACCCCCCAAACAGGGCAGTCCAAACAGCTTTAAAGGTGGCACTAACAGTACCAAGCCCCTCAGCAGCACCAAACTTTGCAAGCAAATCTTGCTGGAAGATGAGTGCTAAAACAATACCAGCTAAAACACTGACCATCATCGACGGAAAAGCCGGGTATTTTTTCCATGCCAGTCCGATCACTACGAGAATTGGCAGAAGAAGGTGCGGGCCTGCACCAAATTGATCCTCAAGCAGAGCAAGTTTTTCACCGACATTAATTGCAGAAGCATCAACTTCAGTACCAAGACCAATGATTGTATAGAGGATAAGAGCCATGCCAATTGCAGGGAATGTTGTCCACGTCATATGTCGAATATGTGTAAACAAATCAGTCCCAGCTACAGCAGGAGAAAGGTTAGTTGTATCAGACAGCGGTGACATTTTATCACCAAAGTAGGCACCAGAAACAATTGCACCTGCAGCAATTTCAGGAGCGATGCCCAAGCTGTTTGCAACACCAAACAGCCCTAAACCAATAGTTCCAATTACTGACCAACTACTACCAATACTAATAGATGCGAGCGCACAAACCACACAGGCGGTGACAAAGAAGAACTGAGGATTAATCAGCTTAAGGCCATAATAGATCATTGTTGGAACGGTTCCCGACACGATCCAAGACCCAATCAAGGCCCCTACCATCAACAAAATGAGTATTGCATTAACTGTCGTTGAAACACTGTTAGAAATGGCACCAACAATATCATCCCATGTATTGCCATTTTTTACGGAAACCATAATGGCGATACCACTCGCCACAAACAGAGCGACTTGATTCGGGCCGTACGATGAGTCTTCACCAAAAAAATACACAGAAGCAGACAGCATCCCAATCAAAGCCATAATTGGGATCAGCGCATCCAACAGGCTGGGCGCTTTATCAGAGCGGTCACTAGACACTATTTATTCCTCCCCGGAATTTTTAACTGCTACAGTCATAAGCGAGATATGCCGAAAAACAAACTGCAATAAACAGGTACTATAGCTAAATATTTGACGTTTTACCGGAGATCACACCAAATTGTACGGTAAGAGAACATTCTTTTCGCGCTCTATTTTGCTTGCAGACCGCCTATTTTGTTCAATATAGTAAACAAAATTTAACGATAGGTCGCATATATGACGCGGAATGCCCCCCCTGACATTGGTCTAAAGATCAAGACATTGAGGAATGAAAGACAGCTTACTCTAGACCAGCTAGCAAAACAGTCCGGCGTATCTAAGTCTATGTTATCTCAGATCGAACGCGGCTTAACAAATCCAACACTTGCCACGGTCTGGAGTCTCACACAATCGCTCGGCATCAACATAGCAAGTTTATTGGTAGAAGCAGCAGCAGAGGAAGAGGAAGAGCTATTCCTCGATGTTACAAAAGCGCACCAAACCCCGGAAATTCAAAGCGCTGATGGGAAATGTGTTCTTCGTATTCTCGGGCCAATTGATCAAGTTTCCCGCACGGAATGGTACGATATGCGACTGGATGCTGGCGGCGTACTCGAATCAGAAGCCCACGGCACGGGTACGATGGAGCATTTAACAGTAATAGAAGGTGAACTGACCGTTAAAAATGGTCAACAACAGAGAAACATCGCGGCAGGCGACACAGCCCGCTACCAAGCAGACGTTCCTCACTTCATTGAAAATAAAGGAAAATCAAGCGCCCGCGCACTGATGGTGGTTCTTTCAGGAAGTAACAACGCATAACGCATTATATTGCTACTTGACCAATATAACGGATATGATATTCAATATATCGAATTAACCAGTTTCTGACTTCCGTTTTTTGGGTGATATAATGACGAATCGCTATACAAAGTTTTTGCAAGAAGAACTGCAAAGTGTGAAAGACGCCGGCCTTTATAAGAGTGAGCGCATCATTACCTCGCCGCAACAGGCAGAAGTAAATGTGGCAGGCACAAATGGCACCGGGTTCATTAACTTCTGCGCCAACAATTACCTTGGCTTATCCAACGAGCCCGAACTAATAGAAACCGCGAAAGCTGCGCTTGATACATATGGCTACGGCATGTCCTCAGTGCGCTTTATCTGCGGCACACAAAACATCCATAAAGCACTGGAAGCAAAAATCGCCACCTTCCTTAAGATGGAAGACGTTATTCTCTATCCAAGTTGCTTTGATGCAAATGCAGGCCTGTTCGAAACACTTCTTGGCCCAGATGATGCCATCATTTCCGACGCGCTTAATCACGCTAGTATCATCGATGGTGTTCGCCTTTGTAAAGCGAAGCGCTTCCGCTATGCAAACAATGATATGGAAGCACTAGAGCAATGCCTAAAGGATGCACAAGACGCCCGTTTCCGCCTCATTGCGACCGACGGTGTTTTCTCAATGGACGGCATTCTAGCAAATCTTCCTGCCATCTGTGACCTTGCAGATAAATATGACGCCATGGTTATGGTTGATGACAGTCACGCCGTTGGGTTCACTGGCCCAACAGGTGCGGGTACTCCGGAGTTTTTCGGCGTGCAGGACCGTGTCGACATCATTACTGGCACACTCGGAAAAGCGCTTGGCGGTGCATCAGGCGGATACACTGCTGCATCAAAAGAAATAGTTGAATGGCTACGTCAGCGTTCTCGCCCATACCTGTTTTCCAACACCCTTGCACCAGTTATCGCCGCAACCAGCTGCCGTGTGCTCGATCTACTCGCCGAAGACCGTACACCGCTCAAGCGCCTACAAGAGAACAGCGAATATTTCAGAGCCGAAATGAATAAATTAGGCTTTACCCTTGCAGGCGCTGACCATGCGATTATCCCAGTCATGCTCGGTGACGCCAAACTCGCATCTGACATGGCGGACAAGCTGCTAGGCGAAGGCATCTTCGTAATTGGTT
>JBFOLV010000338.1:0-12983 GCA_040830325.1 Kordiimonas sp.
AGTTATCCGCACACTCAAGTCGGATAAGAAAAAAGGCGAAAAAGGTGGTGGTTCAGGCAGTAGCTATAATTTGCCAATGAAATCTGGCTTAAACCGAGCTGTTTGGGACCTTCGTACAGATGCATTGGCGCCAATCAAGGGGCTTTGGTCTATTGGTGGCGGCGCCGACAGTAAAATGGATGGCTATATCGTTGGACCGGGCACTTACACAGTACGCATGAAGGCAGGTGATATCACCAATGAACAGCCTTTAAATGTTGCGTGGGACCCACGTGTTGAAATGGACGCGGCAGCAGTTTCGCATCAAGTTGGCTTGGTGAAACGCACTTATCTGATGGTCGATGAGTTGCAGAAATCTGTAATGGGCCTTCGTACAGCTAAGGCAACAGCTGAAGCGCAGGCAAAGGCGTACAAAGATGATACCGCGCTTGTTGATGCTTCGAAGGTAGCAGTTAAAGCAATTGATGACTGGGAAGCTGGCCTTATCAACACGAAACGGGAATTCTTCCAAGACATGTTGAACTGGCCGGATAAACTGCATTCTGATTTGCAGTTCCTGGCATTTGCTTTGAATGGCGGAACGCCGCCTGTGACGGCAGGCTTACAGGAGCGTTTCGATGATTTGAGCACTGTGTTTGATGAGGCAATGAAGGCGCGTGATGCCGTGGTGTCAGATGAAATTGCATCCTTCAATAAAATCTTTGAGGAGGCAGGTCACTCTGTATTGAGCGTGCCAGATTTCACAAGTGAAACTGAGTAATATTTTTGACAATAGAATAAGGGAAGCCGCTGTGTTTCCCGCAAGAGATAAAACTAGGGACAGGAGACAACCATGAAAAACATTCTGAAGTCTGCGGCATGCGCAGCGGCCTTAATGGTAGGAGCAAACGCCGCCAGTGCCGAAATTGATACAGACCTTATGGCAGGCCTTGAAGCGCGCCTTGTCGGGCCTGCTGCTATGTCTGGTCGGATAACTGCAATTGATGTGATTGACAACAATCCAAACCACATCGTGATCGGCGCCGCAACAGGTGGTGTGTGGATTTCAGAGAATGGTGGTCTCAATTGGACACCGGTGTTTGATGGTGAGGAATGTGCCTCGGTTGGCGCTGTGGCAATTGACCAAACGAACCCAGATATTATTTGGGTTGGTACAGGCGAAGGTAATGTTCGGAACTCAACCTCAATTGGTTGCGGCATGTTCAAATCTGTGGACGGCGGTAAATCATGGAACAAAGTTGGCCTTGAGAACAGTGAGCGTATCAACCGCATTGCGCTAGACCCTCGTGACAGCAATGTTGCCTATGCAGCTGCTATGGGTAAGCTTTGGGGCGCTAACGAAGAGCGTGGTCTCTACAAAACCACCGATGGCGGCAAGTCGTGGAACAAAGTGCTCTATGTGAATGAAGATGTGGGCGCAACTGATGTGCAGATGGACCCATCTAACCCCAACAAGCTGTTTGCCAGCATGTGGAACTTCCGCCGCTGGCCATACCAGTTTAAGTCTTCTGAAGAAGGCTCAGGTATGTATGTGTCACATGATGGCGGTGAAAATTGGAAACAGTTAACGGTTGAAGACGGTCTTCCAGAGGGCAAGATCGGTCGTACTTCGTTCCAAATCTCACCAAGCGATCCAAATGTCGTATATGCACTGCTGGAGCATAAAAAGTCGCCTCTTATTCGCTCTGATGATGGTGGCAGCAGCTGGCGTGTTGTGAATAATAATCCGCTCTTGAATGATCGCCCATTCTACTACGGTGAAATTCGCATCGACCCTAACAATCCAGATGTGATTTACCAAGTGGGCACGTTGGTTGAAAAGTCTATTGATGGCGGTAAAAGCTTTGCGGCCATTCCTGCAATTAACTGCTGTGCAGCGGGTAACACAATTCACATCGATAACCATGATTTTTGGGTGAATCCGCAAGACAGCAACCATATGATCGATGGTAACGATGGTGGTATTGCTATTACGCGTGATGGTGGCGAAACTTGGCGTTTCGTGGAGAATTTGCCGCTCGCGCAATTCTATCATATCGCAGTTGATGATGGCATGCCTTACAATATCTACGGTGGTTTGCAGGACAACGGTTCGTGGCGTGGGCCTTCAGAAACATTTGAAACAGCAGGTATCCGTAACTCTGACTGGCAAGAGGTCGGTTTTGGGGATGGGTTTGACACAATTCCACACCCTGAAAATAACCGCGAAGGCTTTACCATGAGCCAAGGTGGTTTCCTTACCACGTGGAACTTGGACACCAATGAACAACGCTTTATGCGGCCTGATGGCCCAGCTGACGGGACATTGTTGCGGTTTAACTGGAACGCTGGCCTTGCGCAAAGCCCACATGATGTAAACACCGTCTATTATGGTAGCCAGTTCGTTCACAAGTCGACGGATCGGGGCCTTACTTGGGAAATCATCAGTGGTGATATGACCACTAATAACGCTGAACAACAGGAAGCAAGCCGCACGACAGGTGGCCTGACAGATGATGTGACTGCGGCGGAGTTCTATAATTCAATCTCCTCGATCAATCCATCACCGGTTGACGCGAATGTAATCTGGATTGGTACAGATGATGGCCGTGTGCATGTAACACGTGATGGCGGCGCCACTTGGGAAAGTATCGAAGATAACCTTCGCCGCGGTCCTAAAGGCGCGTGGGTGCCGATGATTGAGCCTGATCGATTTGATGCATCAGTTGCATATATTGTGTTGGATGATCACCGTCGCGGTGACAATAACGCACATGCTTACAAGTTAGAGAACTACGGTAAGCGGTGGCGTTCTATCACGGATGACAATGTATCTGGTTATGCGCTTTCGGTTCGTCAGGACCATGTGGATCCGAACCTATTGTTCCTTGGTACAGAGTTTGGTCTGCACTTCAGTACGGATGGCGGTAAAGAATGGGCTAAATGGACAGCTGGTGTTCCAACGGTTTCCGTGATGGATATGGCCATCCAGGAACGTGAGAACGACCTAGTACTTGGTACGCATGGTCGCGCTGTTATCGTTATTGATGATTATAGCGGTTTACGTGGTTTGTCAGAGAGCACATTTGACGAGAAGTTGAAGGTTCTATCTGTATCAAACGGGCAGCAATACTCGTCTTTCCGTAATGAAGGTTCTCGCTTTGCGGGTAACGGTGATTTTGCAGCAGACAATGAACCATATGGTGTCATGGTTACTTTCATGATGTCTGGTGATGAGCTGAAGCATCCTGATGCTGATAAAGAAAAAGAGCGGATGGTTGCTAAGCGCGCAGCGGATGCGGCTGAAGCCA
This sequence comes from Kordiimonas sp., assembly GCA_040830325.1. Lineage (GTDB taxonomy): Bacteria > Pseudomonadota > Alphaproteobacteria > Sphingomonadales > Kordiimonadaceae > Kordiimonas. Next base: position 3,291 of record JBFOLV010000338.1, read on the forward strand.
AAGACGATAAAAAGTCAGATGCTAAGGAAGAAGGTAAAGATAAGAAGAAAGACCCGAAGGGCAAGGTAACTGTAAAAGTTGCTGATGCAAGCGGTGACATTATTCGTACCTTCAAAACCGACGTTCATCAGGGAGTTAACCGCCTTGTTTGGGGGCTAGAGCGTGACGGCATCAAACCGGCTCTACCTGGAAAAGCACCAAAAGATGGTACATTGCCTGGCGGAACAGAAGTCATTCCTGGTGATTATACATTGACGCTTGAGTACGGCGATCACTCTGACACAGTATCCGCGAAAGTGTTGGTTGACCCACGTAGCCCATTCACTGACGCTGACCGCGCGGAAAATTACAAAACACGGCTTGATCTAGCGAAGCTGGCTAACCGCCAGAACCGCACACTTGACCAGATCATGTTGGCGCTGCGTGATATCAAGACACTGAAGGCGCTTGTTAAAACCGCAACGCCTGAAGACAATAAAGAAGCGTTCAAAGACCTAAATAAACAGGTTAAGGATGTGGAAAAAGCTTTCAAGGATGCAGAAAAGAGTTTCCGTACGCCTGCTAAACCTCCGGGCATTACATATACCGCAGATAAAGTTGGTAGTAAGCTTGGTTTAGCCTTCTTCGATGTTGGCAGTACGGAAGCTAAGCCAAGTAAAGCGGCACTTGCACAAATCGCTGTTGCAACCAAAGCTCTGAATGAAGCCGTTGATAATGTTAACAAGCTCATTGGAGAAGACCTTGCAAGCCTGAAGTCAGCCGTAAATGAAGCTGGTATTGGCCTTCTGAACCAGACACCGGTCACAGACGCAGAATAGAATAAACAGGACATATGCCTCAGCCTTTGGGCTGGGGCATTTTTAAAATAGGGACAAACACAAAATGAAAACTCGTAAAACACTTAGCGGCATAAAAATGGTCGCAGTAGCTGCGGCATTGATGGCTGGCACAGCACTTCAGCCAGCGGCCATTGCTCAGGACAGTGAAAACCCATTTGCGGGCCTTAAGCTCCGCAATATTGGTCCAGCGTTACAGTCCGGTCGTATATCGGATTTCGCCTTCTATCCGGGCAAGGCACATGAATATCTTGTAGCGACCTCTTCAGGTAACCTTTGGAAGACTAATAATAATGGTACGACCTGGACGCCAATGATGGAAAACGCTGGTTCCTACGCTATTGGCGTGGTTGAGCTGGATCCATCAAATGAAAATACTATTTGGGTTGGAACGGGCGAAAACAATGCTCAGCGTTCTGTCGCAAATGGTGATGGTGTTTATAAATCCATAGATGGCGGAAAAACGTTCGAAAATGTTGGCCTCAAAGACAGTGGCCATATTGGTAAAATCTGGATTAATCCAGATAACTCAGATCATGTTCTAGTGGCGGCTCAAGGGCCGCTTTGGAACGAAGGTGGTGACCGGGGCCTATATGAAACCAAGGATGGTGGCGCTACATGGAACCGCATCTTAGATATCGATGAGCATACAGGCGCTAACGAGTTTGTTGTTGATCCAAATAATCCTAACAATATCATCGTTTCAACGTGGCAGCGCCGCCGTCATGTTTGGACGATGATTTCTGGTGGTCCGGGCAGTGGTGTTCATCGCACAACAGATGGCGGTAAGACATGGTCTAAAGTAACGAGTGGCCTGCCGGGTAAATCTGACCTTGGTCGTATTGGTCTTGTTGGTGCCCCGTCTGCGCCGAACATAGTTTATGCTCAGGTAGCAACCGACAGTAAAGGCAGCGGCATCTACCGCACTGATGACTTTGGCCTTACATGGAAGAAGCAATCAGGTCATATGTCCAACGCGCCGTTCTACTATAATGAAATTGTAGTAGACCCGAAAAACCCTAATCGCTTGTATGCTCCTGAAACTTTCACAAAAATTTCTGAGGATGCAGGTAAAACATGGCGTGACCTTTCCCTTAAAGCACGTCACGTTGATGACCATGCTGTATGGATCGATCCTACGAACACAGACCATATCTTCATCGGTGGTGACGGCGGTGTTTACGAGAGCTGGGACCGCGGTGCTAACTTCCGCTTTGTGCGCAACTTGCCAATTACACAGTTCTATCGTGTGCAGCCAGATAATGCCGCACCGTTCTATAATGTCTGCGGTGGTACACAGGACAATAATTCCCAGTGTGGTCCATCACGCACAACAAGTGTGCATGGTATTACGACGGCTGATTGGTCAAATGTTCTTGGTGGTGACGGATTTGAAGCTGTTATTGACCCTAATGACCCCAATGTTGTTTACGCACAGTATCAGTATGGCGGCCTAGCGCGCGTTGATATGCGTACGACAGAAAAGACATTCATTGCACCGCAAGAAGGTGCTGGTGAGAATCGTCCGAAGTGGAACTGGAATTCTCCGCTTATCATTAGCCCTCATAAGGCTGAGCGTATTTATTATGCTGGTGAGAAGGTTTGGCGTTCAGACGATCGCGGTGACAACTGGACTGTTGTTAGCCCAGACCTTACGCGCCAAATAGACAGAAATGCCCTGGAAGTTATGGGCCGAGTCTGGAGCGTGGACGCTGTCGGTAAAAATAACTCCACTTCTATTTATGGTAGCTTGATTGGCCTCAGTGAAAGCACTTTAAAAGAAGGCCTAATTTATGCTGGATCTGATGATGGTATCATTAGCGTAACTGAAGATGGCGGTCAGAACTGGACAAGTGTTCGCAAGTTCAAAGGCGTGCCGGACATGTCGCTTATTGAGGATGTCCAGGCGTCACTACATGACGAGAATGTTGTTTTTGCGGTGGTAGATAACCACAAACGCGGTGACTTTAAGCCATATGTCATGAAATCTACCAACAAAGGTAAAAGCTGGAAGCTGATCAGTGGTGATTTGCCTGAGCGTGGTACGGTACATACCATTGTGCAGGATCATGTTGACCCGAATCTATTGTTTGTTGGCACAGAATACGGTCTGTTCTTCACGCAGGATGGCGGCGACAACTGGCACCAAATGAAAGGTGGTTTCCCAACAATTTCAGTGCGTGATGTGGAAATTCAACGCCGTGAAAGTGACCTTGTTGTGGGGACATTCGGCCGTGGTATCTATATTCTAGATGATTATAGCCCGCTTCGGTTCAAGGCAGCCGATGTGACAGCAAATGAAGCGACGCTCTTCCCTATTAAAGATGCGCTTCAGTATGTTCAAAGTAGTCAATATGGTGGCCGCAGAAAGGGCAGCCAAGGCGATCAGTTCTATTCTGCTGATAACCCAGCGTTTGGCGCAACCTTCACTTACTATTTGAACGATAGTTACAAAACGAAAGCTGACATTCGTAAGGCAGCAGAACGTGAAACTGCAAAAGCTGGTGGTGATACGCCGTATCCAGCTTGGGATGTGCTTCGTGCTGAAGAGCGTGAAGAAAAGCCACAGCTTATTTTCACCGTAACGGATGATGATGGTACTGTTGTTCGCCGTCTTACTGCGCCAGCGACAAAAGGCTTAAGCCGTCTTGCTTGGGATTTGCGCCTTGATGCGCCTAACCGTGTATCGTTCCGTAGAGCCGACCCTAACAATCCTTATGACGGGGACCCTGTTGGTATTATGGCAATGCCGGGCGACTATAATGTCTCTATTTCTGTGCGTCACGATGATGTGCTGAAAGAGTTGGTTGCACCAACCAAGTTTACAGTGAAGGGACTGGATAACAGCCCTGAGATCACCAAAGACCGTGCTGCAAACTATGCATTCCAGAAAAAATCTTCAGCTTTGTTCAGGGCGGTGGATACAGCAAGTGCTGCCATGGGTGATATGAACAATCGTATCAAGCATATTGATGCTGCATTACTGCGGACATCAGGTGCTACGGAAGCTCAGAAACAAGAGCTGATTGCCATTAAGGACGCAATGCGTGCCGTTAGTATTCAGATGAACGGTGACCGCACTATTGCTTCACGGAATGAACCGACGCCGCGTTCAATTCGTGGTCGCATTGGTAGCATTGTGTTCTTTAACTGGAGCTCACAGGCGCCAATTACAGGTGGTAACAAGGATGCCTATGAAATTGCGGCAACGCAGTTTGCTGATGCCCTTGCCAGCCTGAAGGCAGTTGACGCACGTATTGCCGCACTTGAAGCCGGTTTGGATGCCATGGATGCACCGTGGACACCTGGCCGATTGCCCAATTGGACTGAAAAGTAAGTTTGAATTTGATGAGGGGCCAACAGGCCCCTCATTCATTTGATAAGATGATTTAATGCTCACCCTTAGTTATTTGATTTCGCAAATATTGTCATTTTGCGCTAACAATAACCTCAGGGAATAAAGGGGCGTAAAGCCTTGATACTTTAGGGGACATCCATGAAAAAATTAATTTCCGCAAGCTTGATCGCACTTAGTGTGGCCTTTGGTGCGGTACCAGCAATGGCACAGGGTAGCGAAGTGCCAGAGCGGAGTGAGGGCGAAGGGCAATATGACCGCCTTGTGATCCGCGGTGTGTACATAATTGATGGTACTGGCGCGCCGCCTTATGGCCCGGCCGACGTTGTTGTTGAAAATGACCGTATCGCCCAAGTGCGCGTGGTGGGTACGCCTGGCGTGCCAATTGATGAAAGCAAACGCCCGGCAAAAGGAACGCGCGAGATAGATGGTAACGGTAAATACCTATTGCCAGGATTTGTTGACTTGCACTCCCATATTCACTCTTTGAAGTCGGGGCAGGGTGTTTCCCCTGAATATATTTTCAAGTTGCAGCTCGGGCACGGCGTAACAACTATCCGTAGTCTTGGTTCTGGCGGTGTTGACCGGATAGTGGATTTCAAAAACCGTAGTGCGAAGAATGAAATTACAGCACCACGCATTGTGGCCTATCCAATGTTTTTTGGCGCTGATACACCTGAAGACGCGAGGGAGTTTGTAAAGGATATTCGCAAAAAGGGTGCTGATGGTATGAAGCTGTTTGGCGCCCCGAAGGAAATTCTTTGGGCAGCTCTTGATGAAGCTGAGAAGCTTGGTATGGAGACAACCATGCACCATGCACAGCTTGATGTGACCCATGCAAATGTGCTGACAACATCTGAGCACGGCCTTGATAGCATGGAACATTGGTACGGTCTGCCTGAGGCATTGTTTGAGGATAAGATCGTTCAAAATTATCCTACGGATTATATCTACAACAATGAGCAGGACCGCTTTGGGCAGGCTGGGCGTTTGTGGAAGCAAGCTGCAAAGCCAGGCAGTAAAAAGTGGAATGAGGTGATGGATACGCTTCTATCGCGTGACTTTGCACTTGATCCAACTTTCACCATCTATGTGGCGAGCCGTGATTTGATGCGTATGAGCCGTGCTATTTGGCACGATGAATATACGATGCCGGCGCTTTGGGATTTTTACCGCCCGAACCGCAATGCGCATGGTTCTTTTTGGTTTAACTGGACAACAGGCGACGAAGTAGAGTGGAAGAATAACTACAAGCTTTGGATGCAGTTTGTGAATGAATATAAAAACAAAGGCGGCAAAGTCGGTATTGGGTCTGATACTGGTTATATCTACAGCCTGTATGGTTTTGGCTATATTCAAGAACTAGAGTTGATGCAGGAAGCTGGTTTTCACCCGCTAGAAGTTATTCGCTCCGCCACGTCCATGGGCGCTTCAATTATCAAGCAAGAAGCAGAAATTGGCAGCATTCAAGTTGGTAAAAAGGCTGACATGATCATTGTGGACGAAAATCCAATCCATAACCTTAAGGTACTTTACGGTACGGGTGCCATTAAGCTGAATGATGAAACACAGCAAGTAGAGCGTGTTGGCGGTGTACGTTGGACGATCAAAGACGGTGTTGTTTATGATGCGTTTAAGCTGCGCGCTGATGTTCGCCAGATGGTTAGGGATGCAAAAATAGAAGCAGGCATGTCACTAGATGCCCCGCTTTCTGTAGCGAATGCACCTCAACCTGAATAGTGATAAAAGGGAGACCTCAAGGGGTCTCCCTCTATTTCATGTTAGCTTGCCTTTTTGAGCGGTTGTTTTTTGTCTTCAAGCTTGTCACGTAGCGCGGAAAAAGCCTTCATTGACTCGTTGAAACCATCAGATAGCTCTTTGTAAGCATTCATGCTTGCTGTGTCTGAAACACCCAAAACATCCAACCCTTTTTTAAGCTGTGTCAGGCGTTCTTCGAAATCTTTTGGCTCAGTTTTGAGAATTTCATCTACTGCCTTCTTCGTAGCCGCTTGCCCTAGAATATTTCTGCGCTGTTGGTCTGCAACTGCATTGTGAAATGCCATCGAAAGCGCGTGCGTATAGGATTGGCACAGCCCTGCAACGGCTACATCAACCGCACTGTTTAAACCTACAGCAGATGACGCAGCCATGTCAGACAGGCCTTCAGCAAAAATGGCATTGGCCGTACTGATTTCGTCTGCGTCGCCCTTTTTAGGTGAAGCCTTGCTGCTTGGTGTGGAGCTTTTTGTTTGGCTTGCCATTTAAGCCTCTATGCTTTTTTCGACTTCCACAGTACTTGCAGCTTGCGCAATAACATTGAGGTTCTGCTGCGCTGTTACGGCATTGGCGTACATAAGGCTGAGTGAATGTGCGAGTGATTGATAAATGCTGCCCATCGCCATTGATGGTGCCTCAGATAAAACGGTTACATTTGTCTGCGTTACTGCGTCAGTAATTTGGTCATTAACAGCTGTTGGGTATGCCATTGTGCTGTCTCCAGTTTGCATTGTTTCAGGGGTGTCATCGTCGGCGGCAGTTTCTTCAGGCATGGGTGATTCTGCCGGTTCTAATACTTCTTCTGGCTCTATGGGCTCATCCGAAGTTAGGCCCGCTTCTATTTTGTCAGACATGTTATGATTGATCGATAGTGCTGACAGTTTCGATGCTGCTGGCAGCCTGCGCCATTACATTCATATTTTGCTGGGCGGATACGGAGTTCGCATACATCAAGCTGAGAGAATGGGCGAGAGACTGATAAACACTGCCCATCGCAGTAGATGGCGCTTCAGATAAGACTGTCACGTTTGTTTGGGTTACAGCGTCTGTGATTTGGCCGTTAACGGGGGTTGGCATTGCCATGATCTATGCTCCTGCATATTTGCGTTAAGGTTCACTAGAAACTGCAGGTACCTTAATGACAACTATAGGCAGTACATATGCGCGCTATCACGGTTTTAAGATTCTTCTTTTTTAGGTGTGAATGCTGGCCAAACTTGTGCTGTGCCGAGGGCGTATAAAAAGCCGTAAACCAGGACAATCAGAGATGAAATAAATAGGAATTTCACATCTTGCTGCACACCGAGAAGGTATGGGTTGTCCATAAAGATCACGAAACCAATGCCAAAAAAAGCACGCCCCAGGTAAACTATCGAAATGCCAGTAAGGCAAAAGCGCATGAAGGGCAGTGGGCGAAGCAGTCCTGCGCCAGCAAATGCATAAGCTGCCCAAACTGCTAGGACAGTGCCGATAAAGCAGGTCATTATGACGGGGTAAAGTTCGCCGCGCTCAGCCATTTGCGCCATCTCTTCGCCTGCACCAAAAAAACGATACCAATCTGGCCCGCCGATGATAGCAGCGAAATGAATAAGAGATGCTAGTAAACTCAGTATACCGCCCACTGTAAGGGCGATGTTTTTGTATGGAGGTACGTTGGTGCTGTCATGCATGGGAAAATTCCTTTTTTCCAGCTCGTACCATCAAAAAGCTTAACTGTCAGCTGTGGTAGATCCGCGCACTATTAGCTCCGGGATGAAACAGTGTTGGCTCGCATCATGCTCAGGAGAGCGGTCAGGCCGGCAGAGTTTAATAAGAAGCTGTGCTGCTCGTCGGGCAATCTCTGTATTTGGCTGTGACGCAGTTGTCAGCTTTGGCCATGTTTGGCGCGAGAAGGGACTGTTTTCAAAACCGGCAATGGCAAGGTCACCAGGGACTGATATGTCATTGAGGCGCGCGCAGTATAAAATGCCGGCTGCAACCTCGTCGTTACCGCCAACTGCAGCGGTAGGAAGTTCTCCCAGTTCCAGCAGCTCCTTGAAGCCTTCTACGCCCGACTCAAAAGAATAATCTTTATTGATGATAAGCGCTGGGTCAGATTCGATACCAGCCTTTTTAAGGGCCGCCAAATGACCGTTGAGACGGTTGGGGCTGCTTTCATGGGTCATATCACCGGTAATGTATGCAATACGCTTGTGGCCTAAGCTGATCAGGTGATCTGTGATATGCATGCTGGCAGCTTCATCATCAACAAAGATACCGTCTTCACATTTACCGGGAATCGCCTTGCCCGATGTGATGCGCACATAAGGAAGTTCAATTTCTTTCAGGTGGTCCAATATTTCAGGGTTGTCTGCAAGGGGTGGTGTCAGGATAAGACCCGCTAGGCGGGAATGGTGGATCAGGTCCGTCACCTGTTTTACAATGTCTGGCGCGTGGCTGTCACATGGGCGAATAAGTAACTCGTAGTTTTTGTCCAGACACTCTGACAAAAGGCCATTTTGCATATCCACAACATAGTAGGCGTTGGCATTGTCATACAGTAGACCAAAGATGAAGGTTTGTGTGCCACGTAAGTTGCGCGCTGACAGGTTAGGCTTATAGTTGAGAGCCTTTATCGCTTCATTGACCTTCACCTTGGTGTTTTCACGAACCGCTGATTCGTTGTTTACAACACGAGAAACGGTTTTGATCGAAACACCGGCAAGCTCAGCTACATCATGGATTGTGACTTTTTTCATAGGGCACCGATAAGGATTTTGTTGCTTGCTGACAATACCATAGTGGGCTCCTTTTAAAGTTCCAGTAGTATATTTTTCAAGTTCTCTCTGGAAACGATTCCATTTTTATATTGACATCGTTGTCATAGCAAGCCATAAAAAAATTCCTATGGTCAGTTTTGTCCAAACTTAAACAGGGGGAGTTTGCAACGTACTCCCCCTCTTTTTTTGGGTTTTGTTTAGGGACAGAGATTATGAGTAAACGTCAAGGAACGTGGGAACACTTAGAGAAATTAGCGGAGGACATGAAGGGGCTTCATTTGAAGCAGCTTTTTGCCGAAGACACACGCCGCTTTGACAAATATTCGCTTCAGACCGACCAGATTCTATTTGATTATTCAAAAAACCTTATCACCGATGATGTGATGAGTGGCCTCTTGGATCTCGCAAAAGAAGTAGGCCTTTCAGAGTGGCGTGAGAAGATGTTCTCAGGTGGCCGCATCAATATGACGGAAGACCGTCCAGTGCTGCATGTGGCGCTTCGCAACCGGCTTGATAATTCGATCGAAGTTGACGGTGTGAATGTGATGGACCTTGTCGGGGAAGAGCTCCGAAAAATGGAAGCTTTTGTTGGGCAGGTACGCTCTGGTGAGTGGCGCGGCTATTCAGGTAAGCGTATTACTGATGTTGTGAATATTGGTATCGGTGGCTCCAATCTTGGCCCGCAAATGGTAACTGAGGCACTTAGTAAATACAGCGACGATAAACTCCGTCTGCACTATGTGTCTAACGTGGATAGGATGCAGATTGCGCAGGTGCTGCGACCGCTTGACCCAAAAACTGTGCTGTTTGTTGTATCGTCAAAAACATTCACGACCCGTGAAACACTGACGAACGCCAAAACCGCACGCAACTGGTTGTTCGCATCCTCATTTGATGAAACTGTAATGCCGCAGCATTTTGTTGCCGTTACCGCAAACCGCGCAAATGCGCTTGAGTTTGGTTTGCC
>JBFOLV010000339.1:0-7069 GCA_040830325.1 Kordiimonas sp.
CAGACATCGAAATGCCAGAAATGAACGGTTTTGAATTTGCTCAAGCCGTGAAAGCAAGTGAGCGCTGGGCTGATACACCACTTGTTGCACTGTCTGCATTAGCTACAGAGCGTGATATTAACCGGGGTCATGAAGCTGGCTTTGATGATTATATCGCTAAGTTCGATAGAGAGACGTTACTGCGTAGCTTGTCACAGCAGCTTAAAATCAGAGGAGACGCAGCATGAATGATCTGATTGTACGCGATGATCTCAGTGTCATGACCACTGGTAGCCAAGATTATGTAACTATTAAGGTTGATGGGCAAACACTCGGTATTCCAGTACTTGCAGTACATGATGTGCTGAACGCTCAACAGATTACCGCTATTCCGCTTGCGCCTGATTGGGTTGCAGGGGTTCTGAACCTTCGCGGCAAGATCGTTACGGCTATCAATTTGCGGCGACGTTTGGGGCTTCCTCCACTTGAAGGCGACAAAAAAAGCATGTCTGTAGTTGTGGAGCACCGGGAAGAACCGTATAGCCTACAGATAGATTCCGTAGGTGAAGTTTTGTCATTGGATGATCAACTGTTTGAGAAAAACCCAGTGACTTTGGATCAGCGTTGGCGTGAAGTAAGCCGGGGGATATACCGTTTGGACGGCGAATTGCTACCAATTCTTGACGTGGATCGGCTTCTAGCCTTTGATAGTGCTGGAAAAGCGGCTTAAAATAATAAATAAACCCTTGAGCGTTTATGAGGGGAGCTCCATGTGGGGGGCTAAATCGGGAGATACTAGCAAATGAAATTATGTCTTGTCGTTGATGACTCGAAAGTAATCCGAAAGGTTGCAAGACGTATTTTGGAGGAGCTCAGCTTTGATATTGAAGAAGCTGTCGATGGGCAGGATGCTCTCGATAAGTGTGAAAGCAATATGCCTGATGTAGTTCTTCTTGATTGGAACATGCCTGTAATGGATGGCTTAGAGTTTTTGAAGGCGTTAAGAGCGCTTGAAAATGTTGAGCAACCTGCCGTTGTTTTCTGTACCACAGAAAATGACATGGCCCATATACGTACGGCGATTGAGGCAGGTGCCAACGAGTATATTATGAAACCTTTTGACCGTGAGATAATTGAAGCCAAGTTTACACAAGTTGGTCTAATTTAATCGGAATTTTTTGAGTGATTTCCCCAGTGATGAAAACTAGTACATCATCAGCTACAGGCGGCCCGTTTCGGGTAATGGTTGTGGACGACAGCGCCATTATTCGAGGGTTTTTGTGCCGCTATCTGTCGGAAGACCCGCAAATTGAAGTTGTTACGACTGCGAACAACGGTGCGGTTGCTCTTCGCCAGTTGGATACGTTTGATATTGAAGCTGTAGTTCTTGATATTGAGATGCCTGAGATGGACGGCATGACGGCATTGCCCTTAATGATCAAGAAAATACCTGACTTGAAAGTTGTAATGGCTTCCACACTCACGCGTAAAAATGCGGAGATCAGCCTGCGTGCGATGCAGATGGGGGCTATGGATTATGTTCCGAAGCCTGAGACTGCACGATCAGTAAACGCAAATATCGATTTTAGGCGCGAGCTTGTAGAGAAAGTGAAAGCTTGGGCATCTACGCGGCGTAAAAAGCGCGGCGAAGCTTTGCCTGACTCTGGTGAGCCTCAATCCTCTGCGACTTCAACAGCAGCACCTGCAGGTTTCGCACGACCAACAGCTCGGCCTGCTACACCTGGATTTGTTACCACGGCACCTCGAGCTACACGGCCAACGGCTGTGGTTTCTAGTAAGCGTGATATAGAGCCTGCGCCTTTTGGCACGACTGATGGTAAGAAGATTAACCTCATTCCAGGTTCCAATCGACGCCCTAGAATATTGGTTGTTGGTTCTTCGACAGGTGGCCCTCAGGCGCTGATGAAATTCTTCGCTGGCTTTAAAAAACAGCCTGAAGTTCCAATACTGATAACACAGCATATGCCCGCGACATTTACCGCTATTTTAGCTGATCATTTGGGACAAGCGACGAAATGGCCTTCTCAGGAAGCTAAAGAAGGTATGGCGTTGAACGCCGGAAGTATATATGTAGCACCAGGTGGTAAGCATCTGGAGGCAGTTGAGAGTGACGGTGGTCTAGTTGCCCGGTTAACGGATGACCCACCAGAGAATTTCTGTAAGCCAGCAGTTGATCCACTATTTCGTAGTGCCACCAAAATTTTTGGTGAAAGAACGCTTGCTGTGGTGCTGACAGGAATGGGCCATGATGGCTTAAAGGGGGCTCGAGATTTGACGCGGGCGGGGGGCACAGTCCTCGCTCAAGATGAAGCGTCCAGTGTTGTATGGGGAATGCCTGGAGCAGTAGCTACTGCTGGGTTGTGCACGCAAGTGTTGCCCCTAGATCAATTGGGCGAAGCAACCGAAAGACGGTTGCAAGGAGGAATCGGGTGAAGACAGAAGATTTTGATTTCCTCGCAGGGATGTTGAAAGAGAAGTCCGGGCTAATGTTGACGCCGGATAAAGTGTATCTGCTGGAAAGCAGGCTAACACCGCTTGCTCGCAAGCGTGGTTTGGATACTTTAGATGCACTTGTGCAGAAATTGCGGATGCGGGGTGATCAAGGCCTTGTGAAAGATGTTACGGAAGCAATGACAACTAATGAGTCATTTTTCTTTCGTGACAACACACCGTTTGATTTGTTTAAAAATCATGTAATGCCTGCAATGCAAACAGCGCGTTCCAGCCAAAAAAGATTACGTATTTGGTGTGCAGCTGCGTCAACAGGACAAGAACCATATTCTCTCGCAATTTTGCTTCGAGAAAACTGGATGAAATGGAAAGATTGGCGCATTGAAATCGTCGGTACAGACATTTGTACTCAGGTTTTGGAAAAAGCCAGAAAGGGCGAATATAGCCAGTTCGAGGTTCAGCGGGGCCTGCCAATTCAGCTCTTGATTAAGTATTTTACTCAAGAGGGTGATGTTTGGCGTATTAGCGATGATATTCGCAATATGGTTACTTATAAGCCTTTCAATTTGTTGGATAACTTCTCTAGTCTTGGTTCTTTCGATGTTATCTTCTGCCGTAACGTTTTGATCTATTTTGATCAACCAACTAAGTCGGCAGTTTTAGATCGCATGAGTAAGGTTCTGGGGTCTGACGGCGCACTGTTCTTAGGCGCGGCAGAAACTGTGCTTGGTATTACGGATGCGTTCCGCCCGGTACGCGGCCAACGCGGTCTCTATGTACCAACATCAGGAAATGCAGAAGAGTTGATGAAATTAACTTAGGTGTATTTATCAATCAGATACAGAAAGAGCGGCCATCGAGCCGCTCTTTTTTGTAGGCATAGATGCTGCGTTAGCTTGCCGCCGCCGCAGCCTCTTCTTCTTCAGTAGGGTTGCGTAGTACATAGCCACGCCCCCATACGGTTTCAATATAGTTGTCACCGTCTGATGCTGATGCCAGTTTCTTTCGAAGTTTACAGATGAATACATCAATAATCTTCAGTTCCGGCTCGTCTATGCCACCATATAGATGGTTGAGAAACATCTCTTTCGTGAGGGTACTTCCTTTACGAAGAGATAGAAGCTCAAGCATTGCATACTCTTTGCCGGTAAGGTGGACGCGCTGCTTAGATACTTCGACGGTTTTTGTGTCGAGATTTACAGCAAGTTTCCCTGTCTTGATAATAGACTGAGAATGCCCCTTAGAGCGGCGCACAATTGCGTGGATACGGGCTACAAGTTCTTCTTTATGGAAAGGTTTGGTCAGATAATCATCTGCGCCAAAGCCAAGGCCTTTGACCTTGTTTTCCATTTCAGAGAGGCCTGATAAAATCAGTATTGGTGTATTTACTTTTGCCGTACGAAGCTTTTTCAGGACATCATATCCGTGCATGTCTGGTAAATTCAGGTCGAGTAAAATGATGTCATAGTCATAGAGTTTCCCAAGGTCGAGGCCTTCCTCACCTAGGTCTGTACTATAAACATTAAAACCTTCTGAATTTAGCATCAATTCGATGCTACGGGTCATTGTTGGATCGTCTTCAATAAGAAGAACACGCATACTCTTTTCCCCCTAGGGTTAAGAAATAATTTTATTAGTGGCTTAGAACGAAGCCTAGAAACACAGATGGCTTTAGTAAAAAGCCAACCAGAAACGCGTGCTTATAAGGTTAATGTTAACGAAGGTTAACGAAATCTCCAAGAAAAAATCTAATTTAATCTAATTGGTTTGACGGAATGATCTGTTGCTTTTACCAATCTTTAAAGCAGTATGTGCAATATGGGGCAATCACAGGGTGAGGGTGCACAGCTGTACCAAGATCGATTGTGTGGGTTTAGGGTGTATCGAGGGGTATCGTGCAAACTCTTATTCAGGAAGTAGAGCGAATAAGAACCGAACGTCGTTATGGCCGCGTTTCTGGCGTACGTGGCTTGCTCGTTGAGGTTTCTGGCATAGGTCAGCATATATCAATTGGCTCCCGCCTTGAGGTTGAAGCACGTGACCATCATCGCATCCCAATCGAAATTGTTGGCTTTAGGCATGATACTGCACTTGCGATGCCGTACGATTCTTTAGAAGGGGTGGGCGTGGGCTGTAAAGCGGTGCTAACCCATTCTGATCCCGTCGTTTTTCCTTCAAACGGTTGGCTTGGGCGCGTTGTAAACGCACTTGGGGAACCTGTTGATGGAAAGGGGCCAATTAGGCATGGTACGCGCCCTAAGCTTTTGAGGTCAGGACCTCCGCCCGCACACAATAGACAGCGTGTTGGTCATAAAGTGGACTTAGGCGTTAGGGCTCTTAATACATTTATCAGCTGTTGTCGCGGTCAGCGTATGGGGATATTCGCCGGCTCAGGTGTTGGTAAGTCGGTCTTACTATCTATGGTAGCGCGCCATTCATCAGCAGATATCAGCGTGATAGGCCTTATCGGTGAGCGTGGCCGTGAGGTTCAAGAGTTTATCGAAGACGATTTGGGGCCTGACGGGCTGGCAAAATCCGTTGTTGTTGTTGCAACGTCGGACGAATCGGCATTGATGCGGCGTCAAGCTGCATATCTAACTATGACACTTGCTGAATATTTTCGCGATGAAGGCGGGGATGTTATGTGTCTTATGGACAGCGTAACACGTTTTGCTATGGCGCAGCGCGAGATCGGATTGGCTGGAGGAGAACCTCCTACAAGTAAAGGTTATACCCCAACAGTATTTACGGAATTACCGAGACTGTTAGAACGAGCGGGCCCAGGCCCTCGCGGCGCAGGTAATGTCACTGGTTTATTCACTGTATTGGTGGAGGGAGATGATCATAACGAACCGGTTGCAGATGCTGTGCGTGGTATTCTAGATGGTCATATTGTTATGGAGCGAGCAATTGCGGAGCGAGGTAGGTTCCCCGCGATTAATGTATTAAAATCTATTTCACGTACTATGCCCCGCTGTAACTCTGATGAAGAAAACATGCTAGTGCGAGAAGCAAAGCGCTATATGTCTACATACGCAGACATGGAGGAAATGATCCGGCTAGGAGCCTACAGACAAGGGACAAATCCTGATGTTGATGCTTCGATTGCTTATAATCCTCACATTGAAGAATTTCTAGGACAGTGGAAAGACGATAAAACACCTCTGCCGGAAGGTTATCAACGCCTGCGTATGATACTTGAAAATGGCCCAGCTGCTGAGGTGATTGCAGCGCACTCTACTGGGGCGGCCTAACGGATGGTACGGCTGGATAATATTATTCGCCTTAGGCAATGGGAATTGGATGAAGTTCGTCGTGAGCTCGCTGTTCTCCTTGGGGAACGTGAAGATATGGCACATCAGCTTGAAATGATGGAAGCCGAAGTTGCAGAACAAGCCCGCGCAACGGGTTTAGAAGTATTTTCTACTACTGTTGGCTCATACATGCAGGGTGTAAAGTTAAAGCAAGAGCAAATTCAGGCAGCAATTGATGCCAAAGAAGAAGAAATTGCCGAACAGCAAGACAAAGTGGCTGAAGGGTTTCGTGAGTTAAAGACGTTCGAGATTGCCCGTGAGCAAGAGATGAAACGCATAGCCTTGGAAGAAAGCCGTGAAGAGCAACAGGCTTTTGATGAGCTTGGGATTCAAAATCATGCACGGCAAGATGCTGTTCTTGAATCTGAAATCTTGAATATGCGCGAAACCTAAAGCCTCCAATTATAACAATTGTTCCCCTAACCCTTTATTTCTGCTAAAGCTTTAAGAAATGAGGAGGGCAATATGGATCAATCGGTTGACGGTAAACACAGCGCTACGCTTGAAGATCTACAAGCGTTAGATCAACACCATCATTTGCACCCCTTCACGGCAGCGGGCTCTCTACGTCAAGCTCCTCCATTTCTAATTGATCATGCAGAAGGTTGTTACGTAACAGGCCAAGGTATTCGCCTGTTGGATATGATGGCGGGTTTGGGCTGTGTAAACGTTGGCTATGGGCGCGAAGAACTTGCCAATACGGCTCAAAAAGCAATGCAGAACCTGAGCTATTATCACAGTTTCTCAGCTGTTTCGAATCCGACCGCTGCAGCTCTCGCTGGGCGTATTGCTGGTTTGGCTCCGGACGGGATGAATAAGGTTTTCTTTGCAAACTCAGGGTCAGAAGCGAACGAGACCATACTCAAGCTGATCGCATATTATTGGCGTAAAAAAGGGCAGCCAAGTAAACGCATTATGATCACGCGTGATTATGCATACCACGGCAGTACTATTGCCACGACGGCTCTAAATGGTAATCCAGCAATGTTGGAGCCATATGGTATTGATGCGGGTGGTAGTGTTCTAAGAGCAGCTGCACCATTTTGGTATAGGGATGGTGGTGAGCTAACACCGGATGAGTATGGTTTAGTTGCGGCACGTTCCATTGAAGAAAAGATACTGGAAGCTGGTGCTGAGAATGTAGCGGCGGTTTTTGCAGAACCTATTCAGGCAACAATGGGGGCGATCATTCCGCCTGACAATTATTTTCCAGAAGTTGAGCGTATTTGTAAAAAATACGACGTACTGCTTGTTGCTGATGAAGTGGTGACAGGGCTTGGTCGAACGGGTAATTGGTTTGCTCA
>JBFOLV010000340.1:0-4420 GCA_040830325.1 Kordiimonas sp.
CAATCGTTTTCGCGGTATCAGCCAACCTGCGAACAACATAATTTTTCCGCTTGGGTATCTTTGCCGCCCCGCTTCCCTATTAGTTTCCTTAAAACGAACGAGATCCACGCCATTGCGAAGTACAGATATCTTACCTTCGCACGCGCCCATGCTTACTAAATCACGCCTTAAATTCGCACTAACAGTAATAGCGTGTGAAGCATGTTGAATAGCAGATAAGATGAGCTTTCTGGGTTTATTCATCAAAGCAATTTGCGTAACGTCACTGCCTCTCGCAGTGACAATATAAGGGAGCCTAGCTACTGCCGCGAGGCGCTTTGCGGCCACAGCGTCAGTATAAAAATAATGCGCATCAATCAAATCAAACACTTCACCCCGATCAAGTAGCTTCTTTAGGACCCGCCATGCTGACCGGTATAGAAACCAAGGTGTTAAGAGCATACCAACCTTCGGGATTACCAGATATCTTGGATGATAAACTGTTAGCTCTCCCCTTGTTTCAACAACTTGAGCTTTTGCTGACCTCGCATATCCTCCAAACAGTTTATGCCTGAACGGAAACCAGGGAACAGGCGCTATAACCGTCGCCTTAACATTCTCATGTTCCAAAAGATTTTTTAGCCTGTTCTCTACAAAGATACCGAGAGTTGGCTCACCTTCATGGGGAAACAGCGTGGAAAACAAAAGGACGTTAATAGGCGACTTACTCATATCTTAGTATTGCAACAAATTCATTTGCCGCCGAGCTTCATCAGCTCCTTCAAAGTCCTGACTCAAGTTCAAGGCTTGTCTAAGCACCCTCCTCGCCTCAGATTTTTTACCCTGCGCAAGATGAGCCATCGCCAAATGGTACTTATATTCTGGATTAGAAGGTGATCGCCGTACAGCTTTTGATAAGGATTTAGTTGCTTTCATAGTATCTCTACCAGCCTGCAACATCACCCATCCATGTACATCTAGTACATAAGGGTCGTCAGGCATGATAAGTAATGCTCGCTCAGCAAGGCGAATGCTAGTACTGTTTCCAAGCTTCAGGTAGACCCCAGCCAAACGTGCTGCCACTTTTGCGTCAGCAACCCCAATCCGAAGAATAGCTTCATATTGATCCGCAGCCTCTTCAAATCGCCCAAGTCCTTCTAAACGTCGGCCTAACACTTCCAACGCCTGACGATCATCTGGCACAGCAGCAACATATCTCGTCAATTCTGCTGTCGCATCCTCGTCACGTCCTTGCTGGACTAAAGCCTGTGACAAGCCAATTACAACCTTACTTGTTTGGTTGGCAGCCAGCGCATCACGATATGCACGTTCCGCTTTAATAGGTTCGCCTGATGCTAAAAACAAATCCCCGACAATACTAGGGGTCACATCATCAGGCCTTTTAGAGAACACCAAATTATTCATTCGGCGAAGAGCCTCCGCGTATTTCTGCCCCAATGTTTCGGAAGCAAAGAAATACCACTGAAGTACGTCCGGATCAGCTTTGTCAGATTGGGCCATTTGTGCCCGCGAAAAAGAAATACCCGCACCAGTATATAGCCCTATACGCAGCAATGCCCTGCCTTGCAACATATGCGCCTCACCAGAATCTGGCTTAAACGCGACATGTCGAGATAAAGGTCTCTCCGCCGCACGAGCTTGGTCCATGTCGAGTAGCAACAAACCCATACGTTTGAGTATATTTGGCTTGCCTGATGCTAGCCGAGCTGTGAACCGAGCCTGTTCAATCGCCCGAGCTGTATTCCCTGAATCTGCTAAAGCTT
This sequence comes from Kordiimonas sp., assembly GCA_040830325.1. Classification (GTDB taxonomy): domain Bacteria; phylum Pseudomonadota; class Alphaproteobacteria; order Sphingomonadales; family Kordiimonadaceae; genus Kordiimonas. The sequence goes on from JBFOLV010000340.1 coordinate 1,764, forward strand.
GAGAATAGTCTGCTGATAATTGAGCTGAATTTGGGATTGACCTTACTGCTTCACGGAAGTAATCCACCGCCTCTTCGGCTTCTCCTTGGCTCAACAAAGCTTTCCCTAGCGCCGCTTTCGCTAACACGTCATCAGGCTGAGCCTCTAGCAATCTCTTTAAATCTGCCTCGGCACGATCATACTCCTCGAGCCTCATATAAGCTAAGCCTCTATTACGGTGTGCAGCATAATATTGAGGGCTTCTATCCAAGGCTTCAGTGTATGACCCAACAGCTGCACGATACTCACCAAGTTTAAACTGTAAAGTACCACGCATATTGTAACCCAACGCCCTAGCAGGGTTGAGGTCAATTATTTTTGTAATTGTAGACGCGGCACCTTCATAATCTTTGGTCCGTATCTGCATACTTCCCATCAATCCAAGTTCGCGAATTTCAACTGCAGTACCAGCTGTTACCGTATTCAAAGTAGCTAAAGCTTTTTCTGTATCACCTATAGCATATTGAGCTAGGGCCAACCGAGTATCAAGCCCAGCCAGTCCTCCTGAAGCACCTTGCTTTTTTAGTTCGGCCGCTTGATTATAGTATTGTTCAGCTTTTTCAGCATCACCCGATTTCACCGCTGCCGTAGCAGCTATCATAAGCGTGTTAACGTCAACTTCTTCCGCTTCCAGCAAAGGCGCTAAAAGTCTCAAACCCGAAATCGGCTGATCCTGCTGTGTGTATGTGCTGGCCAATGCTAAACGTGCAACAATATTTGCAGGACGAGTTGCTAGTACTTTTTCCAGAGCCTCTCTCGCAACAGGATGGTTGCCCATCTGATATGCAACCATCCCTCTTACATATACAGCAGGAAGATACTGGTCAGTGACAGGACGAGCACGATTAAGAAGCGTCGCAGCCTCTTCAAACTGCCCCTTGGTTGCAAGAATTACTCCGGAGAGATACAGAGCCATGCGTTGATTGGGGGAACGAGCATAAACGGTATCCAGATGCCTTTCAGCTTCCTCTAGTCGCCCTTGGTTAATGCGAATACTGGCCAACTCAATATTAGCCATTATATTGGCACCATATAGTCGAACTGCTTCTACAAAATGCTGCTCAGCTTTATCAGCATCGCCCAGATACCGCGAAATAAGCCCAAGTGTATAATGCACCATTGTATTGCTGGCGGCACGTTCAAGTGCTTGCTCAGTTAATAATTTCGCACCATCAAGGTTACCATTTCGAAGCTCTAATCGTGCCAAACCAAGATATGCTTGAAAATCTGTATCATCTAGTTCACGGGCAGATGTATAATCCCTTGCCGCTGAATCTAGAAAACCTTCCGCAAAATTCGCATCACCAGAGACAATAAATGCATTCAACTGCATACTAGTAGGTATTGTCGCGCCCTGAAGCGCCGTCAAAGCAGCGCTATACTTACCTTGTATCAACAATGCCTTAGCATAAGGAACCACAGTTTGGGCGTAATCTGCGCCTAATCTTCGTGCCCGCTCAATTGCAGCCTCTGCAGAAATACCCGCCCCGGTTTGCAGCAATGCGTCAGCCAGCAACGTGTATTGTTCAACGGCGGCGGCACCCTCTAGTCGAAGATCATTTAACTGCTCGATAGCTTCAGAATAATTTTCATCAGCAATTGCGCTTCTTGCCGCTTCCAGTTCTGGTGCCTGAGCATTTACACCGTAGACACCGCCTAGCACACAAGTGGTTAGACACAGGGCTTTTGTCACAGAAATGAAGTTACTATACGTTTTATACATGCCTGTGAAATGCCTCAAATCTAGTTAACTACCTAACACCGACTGGAAAAATCAAAACTCGCACTGTCTGCAATACTATAAGCAGATCAAGAAAGATTGAGTAGTTCTTTATATAGTATAAGTCGTATTCTAACTTTCTTTTACTATCTTCTATCGATGCCCCATACGGATATTGAATCTGCGCCCAACCAGTTATCCCCGGCTTCAAGCAATGACGTTCTCTATAGAATGGAATGTCCTTTTCCAGCTGACGGACAAAAAATGGGCGTTCAGGACGGGGCCCAACGAAACTCATATCTCCGCGTAAAACATTTATTACTTGGGGCAATTCATCAATACGTGTTCGCCTAAGAAAGGCACCTATCAGCGTTACGCGAGGGTCATTTTCCCTCGCCCATTCAGGCTTTCCTTCTTTTTCCGCATCTACTTTCATACTGCGAAACTGTAAGAGGTTGAAAGATATTCCATTTCGCCCCACACGCTCCTGACGATAAAACACCGGCCCTCTACTAGTCAGAGAGACCAGCAAACCAGCCACAACCATTACAGGCAAAGCGACTAAAAGAACTGAAGCACTAATTGTGATATCTGATAGTCTTTTTGCTACGCGCTCAAAACCACTCCCCCCTTTGAATCCATCAGAGAAAATAATCCATTCCGCACGCACTGAAGTTAAATCAACATAACCGCGGACTTGTTCATAAAAAGATAATCGGTCCTTAACTTCTATTCCTGCTAGTTTGCAGGCGATGAGGTCCTCTAAGGGCAAACTATCTTTGTGCCCATCAGCAATCAAAACCAGTTCAGCTTCGTGATCTTGAGCAAACTTGTCGAAGCCTTCCACCTCAGAGAGTTTCTCTGCTCCTTCAACACCAGTAGCTCCGCCTGTTAAGGA
>JBFOLV010000341.1:0-3057 GCA_040830325.1 Kordiimonas sp.
ACAGGCAGCAACGGTGTTACCTTAGGTTCAACCTGTTCCTTCAAGATAGTCACCATGTCTTCTAGAGTCATACCTTCAGGCTGACTAATGCCAAAGCTCACAGTCCGGCGACGATCGAGCCGCTGAACTTGCGCCGGGCCAATACCCCGTTCAATGGAAACCAGTTCCCCTAGCGGAACGATACCACCACGAGGTGTAGCCACAGGCACGCTTTCCAACATCTCAGGATTAGAAAGATCGTGAGACTTAAGCATCATATCAACGCGTTTTTCACCGTCAAAATGCTCACCAAGCCACAGGCCATCACCAAACGTGCGGACAATGCGAGAGATTTCACCACGCGAGAAACCAACTTCCGCAAGACGACGATCATTTGGTGTAACTTTTAGCTCTGTTGTGATCACATTGGGGTCAGGGTTAATCCGTGTTTGTGCACCAGGGAGTGCTTCCGAAATGAAACCCATTGTTTGCTGAACAGTTTCCTTAACAGCCTCAAGGTCTGTCGCGTGAATATTGAAGGTCACATTGGCATTGCCGCCAAAACCGCCAAACAAGCTACCGCGGAAGGCAAAAGCACGAACATCAGGGAAGCCTGAAAGAATTTCACGCTGCATAATGCCCATCATTTCATCTGCGCGCGTTACATCCTTAACACGCACACCAAGGTTAGCACCACCACCGCCAGGGAAGCTGAAGAAATAATAGTTCTTAACTTCTGGTTCCTTGGTGCCATCAATGTATGGCTCCATGCGCTCCAATATTACCTGAGCAAGTTCACGGTCCAACGTTTCAGTGTTAGCGCCAGATGGAACACTAATGAAGGCGTCAACAGCATCTCGCTGCACTGGAGGCAGATAATTAAGGTTTGGCAACAAAGACCAGCTAAGCAGGAGCGACCCCACCATTAGACCTGCGATCAAACCAATTCTACGCACGGGGTGACCGGTTAGCGTCATTAGTTTCTTAACAAGCGGCGGGCTTTGTGTGTCATCTGTTTTAGCGACAGGCAACTTCTTCAACCAATGCTCCGCAGCAACAGGAAGAATTGTAATGGCCACCAAAAGAGAAATGGCAACACCAATGGCAATAGTTAACGCCAGGTCAGCAAACAACTGACCTTCGACATCTTTCAAAAACAAGATCGGCACAAAGATCGCGACTGTCGTAGCCGTTGAAGCAATAAGCGCACCTGTAACCTGCGTTGCACCAAGTAGAGATGCGATACCGGCCTTTTCACCCTTTTCACGAAGTCGAACGATATTTTCAAGGACAACAATCGCGGCATCAAGCACCATACCGGTTGCAAACGCCAAACCTGCAAGCGAGATGATGTTTACGGTACGACCAAAGAATGCCAGTACGATCATTGTTGTCGCGAGGCAAATTGGAATAGTGAAAGCGATCAGGAGCGTTGCCCGCACCTGACGCAAGAACCACCAAAGCGCAGCAATTGCTAAGAGAACACCGATAAACAAGTTGCTGGAAAGCAGTGTGATAGCCCTGTTAATGAACACACTCGGGTCGAAAGATTTTTCGATCTTGATCCCTTTTTGCGCCAGAACGCCCGTATTTAGTTCTTCGATTTTTTCAGTGAGGCCATCGATCGTCGCAAGTACATTGGCGCCGCTTTCCCGAAGCACACGCATACCTAGTGCTGGGCTACCATTTTGGTAAGTAACCTGATTCCGCTTTGGCAGGCCGACACGCACGTCTGCCACATCACCGAGTGTTACAGGACTACCGTTCCGCCACTCCAGAATTAGAGCACGAAGTTCCTCAGGTTCATAGCGGCCTTGGAAATTCAGCATATAGCTTCTGCGGCCAACTTCCATATAGCCACCCGAAATGTCAGTTGTACGACCTACCAAGCGGCTAATATCAGCTGGATTGATGCCAAACTGAGCTAAACGAACCGGATCAAATTCAATTTGCAACTGCTCACCTGAAGGGGCCTGCAATATAACATCTGCAACACCTGGTACGCTCTCTAGCTGCGGAATAACCTGATCTTCCATGAAAGTTGAATATTCACTTTCCCGCAAACCACTTTCAGAACGAATTTGCGCGAAAAGGAAAATCAGCATCTGATCTTGCTGACCACCGCCGAAAGGGCCGCCTTTGATAACTTGTGGGCGATCTGCATCAGCGGGTAAGGGCTTCAAACGATTGAGGCTACTGATAACGTCAAGCATTGCTTGGTTCATATCAGTTTCAAGGCTGAAGTTTAGTGTAACTGCGCCAAACCCTGGGAAGGAAATGGATTGCATATCCTCCACGCCGCGTAGCCCAAGCAGGACTTCTTCAATTGGCTCAACTATTTCAGATTCAATCTCAGAAGGGCTAGCAGCGCGCCATGATGTTTGTACCGATAACTGCGGTCGTTCAATTGCTGGCAGAAGCTGCACTGGCAATTTCGTCAACATCACAACACCTAGAACCAGTGCCATGGCGGCTACCACAACAACTGCGGCCGGATTTTTCAGGCTATTTTCGGTCAGTTTCACGTCAATTTCCTCGCGTCCATAAAGTTGGATCTCATTAACGGAAGCTATGCTCCTATTAATGATCTGAGGAAACTGGAATGCGATAAAATGCTCGCTGCTTGCGATAAGCAGCGCAATTTTTAGGAACAGTAATATACAATCTTCATATTAGGTAACGCCTGTTGCCATCTATGAAAATACAGTGTCACCGACTGGAAATACTCGAAATGCGGCCCAAAGTAATGGCGCCAGTCTTCGAGCAGGGAGACTGGCGCCACGCGACGTTGTCACTGGGGTACCAGCTACGCGAATGTGACAGCGTCGTCGTAGGAGTAGAAGCTAAACCAGTCTTCAACGACAGGGTCAGTCACACCCGCCAGGAAGACGCTATTGTCACCCCAACTAAGCGTCGTGCCGCCGTTTTCTTGTTTACTGGAAATATCTTCAAATCTGATACCAGCTGCACCGAAGTTCAGCTGATCTTCTTCCGGTTTAAAGTCGGTAATGGTGTCCTTACCAGCGTTCTTACCGAAATAGAACACATCTACATCAGCACCACCGGTCATTGTATCAT
>JBFOLV010000342.1:0-3188 GCA_040830325.1 Kordiimonas sp.
ACGGTCCGCAAGTTGTAACTCTAGCTGCAGAATAAATTTCTCTACAACACGCTCAACAACTTCTGGCGGCAAGAAACCAAACGGCACGGTCGCATCCAAACGGTTTCTGAATTCAGGGCTAAATGTCTGCTTAATCGCCTCATCACTTGCTGTGTCATCAGTTTCTCGTCCAAAACCAATAGCGGACTTGCTCAAGTCACGCGCTCCAGCATTAGTTGTCATGATGATAATGACGTTTCTGAAATCAACTTTTTTACCGTTATGGTCCGTCAGCGTTCCATTATCCATAACCTGCAACAGTACGTTAAACAGATCTGGATGGGCCTTCTCTATCTCATCAAGCAGCAATACACAGTGTGGGTGCTGATCAACTGCGTCAGTCAATAAACCACCTTGGTCAAAACCTACATAACCCGGAGGCGCACCAAGAAGCCGCGAAACAGAGTGCCGTTCCATGTACTCAGACATATCAAAACGGTGCAATTCTACGCCGAGAAGATGCGACAACTGCCGAGCAACCTCTGTCTTACCAACGCCAGTTGGACCACTAAACAGATATGATCCAATCGGTTTATTTGGTTCACGAAGACCCGCACGAGAAAGCTTAATGGCCGACGACAATGCTTCAATCGCACTGTCTTGGCCAAACACCACGCGCTTGAGATCATCCTCAAGCTTACTCATCACACGTGTTTCATCACGAGAGACGGATTTAGGTGGAATACGGGCAATTGTTGCTACAACTGCTTCAATATCTTTTACACTGATTGTCTTCTTACGCTTTGACGGTGGTAGCAACATTTGTGCTGCACCAGTTTCATCAATCACATCGATTGCCTTATCCGGCAAACGACGATCTGAAATATAACGATCAGATAGCTCTACAGCAGTTTTTAGCGCTTCAGCAGTATAACGAACACCGTGATGATCTTCATAATAAGGTTTTAAACCCTTCAAGATTTTAACAGTATCAGACACTGATGGTTCGTTGATGTCGATCTTTTGGAACCGGCGCAACAAAGCGCGGTCCTTCTCAAAATGGCTACGGAACTCTTTATAAGTTGTCGACCCCATGCACCGGATAGAGCCACTAGCCAACGCAGGTTTTAACAAATTAGAAGCATCCATTGCACCACCAGACGTAGCGCCTGCACCAATAACCGTATGAATTTCATCAATGAAAAGGACAGCGCCTTCAGTGTTTTCAAGCTCTTTAACCACTGATTTCAAACGTTCTTCAAAGTCTCCCCTGAAGCGCGTACCCGCAAGCAATGCGCCCATGTCCAATGAGAAAATAATGGCGTCATCCAAGACACCAGGCACGTCACCTTCGACTATACGTCGTGCCAAGCCCTCAGCGATTGCTGTTTTGCCAACACCAGGGTCGCCAACAAGCAGTGGGTTGTTCTTTGAACGGCGGCATAATATCTGGATAGCACGCTCTAGTTCTGGCCCGCGTCCAATCAACGGATCAATTTTCCCGTCCTTAGCCTTTTGGTTCAAATCAACACAATAAGAAGCAAGTGCTGAATCTGACTTTTTACCACCTTCAGGAGTATCTTCCGGATTTACACTCTCACCTTCCGCCTCAGCGCCTTCGACAGGACGTGTTTCACTACGTTCCGGCACTTTTGCAATACCATGCGAAATGTAACTTACCGCATCCAAACGGGTCATATCCTGACTTTGCAAAAAGAAGACCGCATGACTTTCTCGCTCAGAAAACAGTGCCACAAGCAAGTTTGCACCGGTCATTTCCTCACGGCCCGATGACTGTACGTGCAACAGTGCACGCTGTACCACCCGCTGGAAGCCAGCCGTTGGCGTAGCATCTAAACCATCAGCATCAACCTTCAGGTTTTCCATATCATCATTGAGATAATCAGAGAGTTGTGTGCCAAGTAATTCCACATCCACATCACAAGCGCGCAGCACCGCAAGGGCATCAGGATCCTGCAGTAAAGACATGAGAAGATGCTCTAACGTCGCATACTCATGCTTTCGCTCATTGGCTTCCTTAAGCGCGCGGTGAAGGGTTTCTTCTAAATGTGGTGAAAAACTAGGCACTATAATGGGTCCTCCAAATTACTATTAACAGGTCGTCTTATTCTTTCTCCAAGGTGCATTGCAGCGGATGCTCATGCTGCTTAGCAAAAGCTAACACTTGATTTACCTTGGTTTCAGCCACCTCATAAGTAAACACACCACAAACACCAACACCACGTTGGTGTACGGCAAGCATCACATCCGTAGCATCTTCCATCGCCATGCGAAAAAAGCGCTGCAAAATGTGGACCACAAACTCCATGGGAGTGTAGTCATCATTCAAGAGAAGGACTTTATACATTGATGGCTTTTTGGTTTTAGGTTCGGTCTTAGTTAAAAGACCTGTGCCAGCACCACCGTCATCACCATTGTCATCTTTATCTGGCATTGTTTCTCCATATTCCTACGTCTTAATGTAGTGCTTTAACTCTGCACTAAAAGAGTAAAAATGCCGTGAAGGCCCATTTATAGTATCAAAGACTTGCCGGAGCCTCAACGCCAACTGCACCTAAGGCTGCAACTAAAGCTTTCTTCAAACGCTCCAAACCTTCATCGCTTGAAGCTTCACAGCGTGCCACTAAAACGGCCTGAGTATTGGATGCACGCAGCAACCACCAACCATCTTCCGTTTGCACCCGAACGCCATCCACGGTCGACATATTGGCCCCAGCAGATTCTAGTGAGGCCTTCACTTCTTCTACAACATCAAATTTACGTGTCTCATCACAGTCAAATCTTAACTCAGGTGTATTGATGGCTTTTGGCAAGCCATCCTTAAGCGCATCTAAGTTACCACCTTGTGTGGTGATAGCATTCAAGAAACGTATGCCTGCGTATAATGCATCATCATGGCCATAGAATTTATGTTTATAGAAAATATGACCTGACATTTCACCAGCAAGCGGTGCTTCAAGCTCAACCATCTTATCTTTGATCAATGAATGACCTGTCTTCCACATCACAGGTTGACCGCCTAATTCGTCAATACGATCGAACAGAGCCTGACTGGCCTTCACATCAGCAATGATATGCGCACCGGGCACTTCTTTCAGAAGGTCCCCTGCCATAATCGCAAGCATCTGATCCCCCCAAACAACACGTCCTTGGCTATCAATCGCACCAATACGGTCACCATCACCATC
>JBFOLV010000343.1:0-2649 GCA_040830325.1 Kordiimonas sp.
ATTTGAATGGGAGCCAATGGCCCGTTGCATAAGGGAGAGGGCTTCTTCGTAGTTGCCTTGAAGGCGTTTTGCTGCACCAAGGAAAAACAAAGCATTGGGCTCATTTGGTACAGCTGCCAGAACCATATTCATGTGCTGAGTTGCTTCAACAGGTTTGTTTTGATTCAGAGCCTCTAGGCCGGCATTGAGCCACTGCATGATTTTTTGTTGAGTCTGCATTGCAGGCCTCCCCCATTACTTAAAAACTGGCGGACAACCTACTAAATAAAAAGGAAGGTGGCGACACCTTTTACATCTTTGGTCGCTCAGTTTGTGCCGTGGCGTATAGCTGGTGTATTTTAGCGACACCATCAGTATGCGGTGATTCAGTTTAAAGTAGATAGAAGACGCTTTGCTGCTTCTTTGCTGGCGTTTCTAAGCTCTTGTGTCTCGCCTAGTGGTGCCAGTGAGGATGTGTTGGAGCAGATACCTACAATACCGCATGCTACTACCTCACAGTCAGCTTTTTTCGCCTGCGGGTAGCAAGCTTTTAGAAGGGCTGCAACAGCCTCATCAAAACTGTCAGCCCATTTCATGAGTTGACTGCTGAGCTTTTTGTTTTCAGGTGCTGCAACAAGTAAGGCGTGAGCTACCCTGGTGGCATGATGCTCTGTGTTGTCATCATAGAAAAGATACTCAATGATGCTATTAGCTGGCTCACCTGTCAGATCGGTCTTCATCTGGGCAATCTGCTTGTCTGATTCGGCTAGAAAGCGGGTTACCAGCGCGTCTAAGAGCTCTTCCTTATTGCCAATATAATGTCGAAGCAAACTCCTGCGCAGGTTTGCTGCTTCAGCAATTTTTTCCAGTGTTGATCCTTCAACTCCGTATTTTGCAACGCATTTTTCGAACGCTAGGAGGATTTCCTCGGTGCGTTTTTCTTTGACACTTGGTCGACCCATAGTAGCCCCTTTAAATTGTCAGTATTGACAATTTATTATCTTCACCCTATTTATTGTCAAAATTGATCATAAACTAGGATGTCTTTGATGAATAGCTATAAATATGTTTCTGCTGCAGTGGTAGCGCTTTTGATGACTTCGGCTTGTATGGCTGAGGTAGATGGGCAGCAGGCAGGCGTTGAGACCGCTTCCTTGACAGTAGAAGTGTCAAAAATCCGGAATAACGATGGTCGTGTAATGTTGGCGCTTTATGATCATAAAGAGGCTTTCAACGCTGCAGATGAAGTGCGGGCCTATGCTTCTATGAGCAGTAAAGTGGTGAATTCTCATCTGCGTGTAACTTTTGAAAACCTGCCTGCCAGCAAGTATGCAGCTATCATATTTCATGACGAGAACAGCAACGGTGCTTTTGATATGAAACGAGGCGAGCCTTTAGAAGGCTATGGTGTTTCTGGTGCCCTCCATGCCTTAGACGAGCCAACGTTTAAGAAGGCAAGTGTATTGGTCGGTGATGGCAAGCAAACAATAGCTGTTAAAATGCATTACTATAAGTAAACCTAGAGGGCTGGCCGGATGGACTTTTTGACAGAGACATTTACTGAGGTGGAGATCTATGGTTTTGAATTAACCATAGATTATTGGGTTTTCATCTTTGCGATGGCGTTTCTGGGATTTGAACTGCTTCGATTAACAGTAAAGAAGATGATGAGCTGGAATTTAATTGGTGACACTGTGACCAATTTCCTCACCCTCATCGCTTTTTTGGGTGTCAATTTTACAATAGCAGGCGCGTATGTGGGGGCGTTTTTCTATGTCTATGAAAACTGGAGTATCACTCAACTTCCGATAAATGGTTGGCTAATCATCGGTGCAGTTGTTTTAGCGGATATCGCCTACTACTGGGAACATAGATTTATGCATCGCTTTGGCTTGGGGTGGGCGACGCATGCGGTGCATCATAGTTCCCCATATTTCAATATCTCAGTCGCATACAGGTTTGGCCCGTTAGATGGAATTTTCCCTATCATCTTCCACCTGCCTTTAGCAGTGATAGGGATACACCCTTTTGTTATCTTCCTAGCTGAAGCTGCCGTCCAACTGTATCAGACACTATTGCACACTGAAGCGGTTGGTAAGCTGCCGCGCCCTATTGAATATTTTATGAACACACCATCTCATCATAGGGTTCATCATGGGTCGAATGAACAATATCTGGACAAAAATTATGCAGGTATTTTCATAATCTGGGATCGTATCTTTGGAACCTTTGCCGAAGAAAAAGAGAAAGTTAGTTTCGGAGTTACAGAACCCATCAATACAATTAATCCGTTTGCTGTTTTCTTTTGTGGCTTTGCATGGATGTGGAAACGTTTCCGTGCGGCGCAGGGGGTAAGTAACAAAATGAAGGCGTTGGTGCTCCCACCGGATTGGTCTCCAAAATCTAACTGAGTTTAACTCCAGAGACTGGTTCAAATGTGTGCCGCCTTTTAGATAAGGCATGGTGCACATTTGAGCCTTTTTTGAGTTTGAGAAATAAATCCATACTTAGAGGCGTCAATGCAGGCAATTTCGCACTTATCAATTCTCAAAAAATATAAAGGCCGAATTTCGGTTACCTTCTTTATTCTTGTGCTTGAGAACTTGTTGCAAATCCTGGAGCCTTTGGTGCTTGGTTTTGCCATCAATGGCCTTACGACAGGAAGCTGGA
>JBFOLV010000344.1:0-3455 GCA_040830325.1 Kordiimonas sp.
CTGTACGTCCTTTTACAATCAACGACTGACGGTCAGCCTCAAAAAAAGGCACTAATTTCAGTTCGCTTACTGAATGCTCAGCACGCATATCATTAATTGTAAATGGCGCCTGAGACTGTGCACTTAGCGGCAATGTTGCCATCATTAACGACGCCACAAGGCCCGTTTGAAAACGCATAACTCTTCCCTCTTGATCCTCAACTAGCGTCGTATCTATCCTCGTATTAAGGCAGTTTTTAGGCGATTTTTGTGACTATCATCACTGCGACCACCCCTCTCCTAAGCTATACCTGCTAATCAAGGGAAGCAAACTTCAGGTGCAGATGTTTCGCATCAGTGAAAACATTTAAAAGAAGGAGTTTCTTATGGGTAATCGTGACGATGACATGAGCACAACAGGTGATGCAGTCGCCACTGTAATTAAAACTGCTACCGCAACAGCTGGGGCTGGAGCTGCGGCATCCGTTGCTGGCGGACCTGCCGCCATAGCAGCCGCTGGCGCAGGAACAGCCTATGTAGTTAGCAAAACCTTTGACGCAATAGACGAAGGCGTCAAAGCAACCGAGGCGCATTTTAACGCAAATGAAGCTGAAGCTGAGGCACGCCGAATGGAACAACGTGTGAAAGAACACAAACAAGCGCGCCAAGACTGGATTGATATGGGCAACATTGATCCACTTCGATAGCTACAAAAAGCTATCGTCGCTGGGCTAAGGTTCCAGCTTTCCTTATTAACCTAGCCCAGTGTTCTAGCCCGTTCTAACGCCGCTTAAAAAGCGGCTTTTATCGAGGAATTAGAGCATGTCAAAATTAGACAATGTCAAACTATCCGGAGTTCGCCCTGGCCTATCTTACAAATGCCCAGAATGTAATGGGACAGGCTTTGTATTTGCTCTCAGAGATAACCCACTAAAGCATATGGGGGTTTTCACTAGCTGCTGGGGCGGTGATGAAACATGTGAATGCGGCGTTTGCGGAGGGGACGGTCTTGTAGAGCCACATGACTTCGGTGGAAACTTTGAACAATCCCCCATTGAAGATTTAGGTGCTTGGTACCTGGAGGAAAAACGCAAGCAAATACGTCACAAGCGCCGCTAAGGAGAACCCTCATGGCAAATAACGTCGGCATGGACCTAAGCAACGGTTTTGGTGAAGCTTATCCGAGATTTTTCTCAATATTTACCGTCATTGGCTCTGCTTTGATGCTCTCTGAAGGTGGCGATGAAGCCAGCATCTTTTTGGGTGTATTACTGCTGGGCTTACACGGTGTTTTTACCAATGTTCGCGGTGTAGGTTTTCTTCGTAAACTGCTTAGTTTTTTGAGTGGCGCCGCCGGAGCTTTGTTTTTGTTCAACATCCTTATGCAGTTGCTAGGGATGTCTGATCTGGTTACTTAAAACTGTACTTAGTACACTAAAGACTTTCACTTCCGAGAACAGCCCCCTAGGGTGTTTTCAGTCATGTTAACACCTAAGGGGAGGTTTTATGTTAACACCCATACTTGCACTCGTTGCTTGGTCGCTCGTGATATGGCTATGGATGACTTTCACCCGCATCCCAGCTATGAAGAAGGCCCATATCCACCCACAAGAAGCTAAACATACAGAAGCATTGCATTGCCTACCGTCTGAAGTGCGCCAAGTCTCAGATAACTATAACCACCTGTTGGAACAACCCACCATCTTTTACGCATTATGTATTTATGGTCACTTAGCTGGAACTTTCAGCGCCCTAGACATTCAACTAGCATGGGCTTATGTCGCCATCCGTATAGTACATTCTCTTGTGCAATGTACCTATAACCGTGTGATGCACCGCTTTATATTGTTTGAGATTTCTACACTCGTGCTAGTGGTAATGGCAGTGAAAGCTATTTTAGCAGCCATATAGTAGCAAGCAAAACAGGTTAGGTTGCGGCATGATTATGCCGCAATTTCTAATGAAAAGGATTAGGCGCAGCTGGCGAATGTAAAACCATTGCTGCAGAACTCGTAAGCTCAAAAGCGGTAAAAGGCTTGGTTAGAACGTCATCTGCACCAAGTTTCATGGCAACATCAAGATAACTGATCGGCGTCAAACGCCCTCCGCCAGAAATAACAATCACTCTCGTGTCTGGATGCTCCTGCTTAATCTGGCTTAACACATCCATACCATTCACTTCAGGCATGATCAAATCAGTCACGACAAGGTCGTACGGCTCTTCAGAAAACATCTTAAGTCCAACGTCTCCGTCATCCGCCATAGCCACTTCATGGCCACTTTCCTCAAGCATCAATGTAACGCTTTCTCGGGCAAGTTCATCATCTTCAATAACTAATACTCTGGCCATACTCTTTTCCCTTGCAAGGCAGCCTTACTTCTATCTGAGATAGTATTCATTTAAACATATTCATACGCGAAGAGCGTTACCATATAGTTTACCATATTTATCATTCTACTCCATGACCGCGATCACCACTTACTTTACTTGAGGTAGATTTAACGGGCAGATAAACATCGAACTGCGTTCCTTGGCCTAATTCGGAACTGACAACGATCTGCCCCTCTGCTTGTTGCACCGTTGCGTAGACAATTGACAGGCCTAATCCAACGCCTTCGCCAGGCCCTTTTGTGGTAAAAAATGGATCAAATACTTTCTCCTGTATTTTTGTTTCCATTCCTGGGCCAGTGTCATTAACACCGATCTTCACATAATTTTCAGCCTTCAACTTGGAGAGTGAATTGTCATCACCTCTCTTACCTGCAACAGCCGTAATTGTGATGGTTCCAGACGCTGCACCAAGGGCGTCAACAGCATTTGAAAACAAATTGACAATCACCCCTTGAATATCGGTCTCTGATACGGGAACCAGTCCTTTACAATCAGAAACATCAAACAAAAGTTTCACATTAGCTGGACACAAAGCAGGCAGAAGGTCTTCTATCGACCCCCAAATCATTGAAAGGTCCCCTTCTCCTTTCACCTCAAGGTCTTTGCGAGAAAACATGAGGATTTTAGCCACTGTCTCCTGAGTATTTTGTGCCGCCTTTAGAATAAGCTCCGCCTTCCGGTGATTAGGCCCTTCTTTATCAAGGCGAGCGTGCAACAGCTCAGACATTGTTAATATAGGCAGAAGCTGGTTATTAATCTCGTGTGCTACACCACCAGCAAGAACGCCCAAAGATTGCATCTTGCTGGATTCTGCCAGCGCCTGCTCATACTCAAGACGGTTTTTAACTTCTTTTGCTACCTGCCGCATCTTTCGAAGAGCCAGCCACGCCAAAGGGATCGGGGATACTAAAACCAACAAAATTATTTCGTCTAAGTCCCAGTGCTCATAATCGCGGGTAACAGCATAAACAAATTCAAAAGCATCTGTTGATCTAGCTATGAGATAAAGCACGACAAGCAGTATGCCAGCTTGTATCGCCTCCTGGCGCGTTATATTTATCTTCTTCAGCACCGGCCAATCCTC
>JBFOLV010000345.1:0-5691 GCA_040830325.1 Kordiimonas sp.
CAATGCGCTGGCAAGATCAGATGTGGGTGTGATTGAGGCTTATGCAAAACTCTTGAGCCCAGGTTACTGGTTGGATCGCTGTGATGACACTGACTCTACAGATCAACGCGCTCACCTTCGTAGGCTCTCCAAGCTCATGGAAGGCTTGTTTGAAAGTGATAGCGTTGATGCCTGTATTCGAAAGTTGCGCCGCGACGCGAGCGTGTTAACGGATTGCTTGGCTGATGACTGTGATGTCTCAGTTTTAACCGCTGCGCCAGACGCTGAGCTATTTGAACTGCATCAAATTCGTATCGGCCTTATCCAGTATATCTTCATGAAAGCAATGGAAATTCCTCGCTTTAGTAGCCGGTTTGACATTTCTCTTGAGGAGTTGCTTGTTGAGTTATTGCACCTTGAGGTGCCTGACACTCTAACGCAGCTCAGGAAGATTTTCCCGGAAGCAGCTGTTGCCAACAATGATGAAGAGTTTGGAGAAGAAACTACATATGAGGGCGGTGCTTCAGCGGGCTACGGTGCAGTTCATAGCGAAATCTTCGATGAGATCGAAAAAGCGTATGATTTGGTGCTGGCTCTTAGCGGTTTGATAGCCCTTAAGGCTGGTGCATTTGGTTAATTGATAAACGTTTGGTGTAAAAATTCAACAATCGTTGAAAAAATTGACGTATCGCTCTTGACCAAACCCTAGGAAGGCAACTAGTCTCCTCTCCTACTGGAGGGGAGGCCAGACATTTGAAACCAATCCATATCGTATTTTCTCTGCTGCTCGTGATAGCGGGCATAACAGTTTACATTCTTACCAGTGAGCCGCCAGCCAACGCGGCGGGTGTCGCTCATCAAAGTTTGGCGGGTATAAAGGTGGGTGGTGACGGTGCGGCCCGACTTGCTACCATTGGTAAGGCTCCCTTCTACTTTCAGATTGCTGTAATTTTTCTTGCTGCAAGCTTGCTTTATATGGGCGTACCAGAACACCGCCGTGACAGGCTGTTCCGTATGTTGTTTGCAGGTGCAACCGCTTATGCCGTTTTTGTTTGGGTCAGCTTGTTCAGTAGCTACCAAGCATATCATGAAACGGGTGTAACGGATGTTGTGTTTGGTTTTCCTGTACCAACTAACTGGTTTTTGTGGGGTGTCTGGAGCGGTTTTGTTGTTTTTGATCTGCTCTATGTTTTTGCATTCCGTCGTTACTTTTTGCATCCCGAAGACGAGCAATCGTTTCGTGAGTTGGTGGCTGAAGTAAAATCTGAGCAGGGAGACGTATGATGGAAGCGATGCGTCAGGAAATTATTCTCGGTTCAGTATTTGTATATTTGTTGATCTGCATTGGTGTTGGCTTGTGGGCCATGCGTCGCACCAAGTCAGCGGGTGACTTCTTTGTTGCAGGCCGGGGTCTCGGCCCAATCATTGTCAGTATGGCAGTGTTCTCTTCAACGCTCTCCGGTTTTGGTTTTGTGGGCGGACCTGGACTTGTTTATGCAACAGGTATGTCGTCCGTCTGGATGGCTGTGTGCTCCGCGCTTGGCTACGCCACTGGTTTTTATCTGGTGTCGAAACGTATTCGCATGATTGCTGAAGTGCGAGATACCATGTCGCTGCCTGATGTGGTGTTTGCACGCTACGGCAGTGAAGCTGCTCGTTTGCTGACGGCAGGTACTATTCTTCTTGGTGTGCTTGGGTACTTGGCAACTCAAATCCTTGCTATGGCTCTTGTGTTGCAAAGCCTGCTTGCAGGTACTGATATGTTTGCAGATATCAGCTTGTTTACATGCGTTGTTATCTCGTCTGCCGTGTTGATTTTCTATTGTGTCACCGGCGGTATTATCGCGTCAGTTTACACAGATCTAGTGCAGGGTATCGTTATGATTATCTCTGGTGCCCTAGTTGTTATTACCGCCGCACATGTATTCGATGGTGGTTTGGCTGAAGCTAGCAATATAATGCTCGCGAATGACGGTGAAGATATTATGCCTTTTGGTACGCTGGGTATGATGGCATCGCTTACTTGGTTCTTTTTGTTTGGCCTTGGGCTTGCTGGCCAGCCGCATGTAGCTACCAAAATGATGATGAACCGAAACCTCGCGGATAACCGCCTTATTTTACCTATTACTGTGTTCGGGTATGTTATTGCAGCGATGCTTTGGGTGTCGGTAGGTATGGTGATGCGAGCTTTGGTTCTTGGTGACGTGTCAGGTCCGCTTGGTGCGCCTGATGAGGCAGCGCCAATGTTCCTGAGTACATATGCGCACCCACTTCTCGCCGGGATCGTTTTTGCGGGACTGTTTGCTGCGATCATGTCGACGGCGGATAGTTTCCTCAACATTGGTGCCGCGGCAATTATTCACGATATACCGAAGGCAGTACGCGGAAAGTCTCTCAATAATGAACTTTTCTGGGCGCGGCTTGCAGCAGTAGGTTTGTCAGTTATCGCGGCTGGGTTTGCACTTTATAGCTATTATGAAAATGATGAACTTGTCGCGCTGCTTGGTGCCTTTGGTTGGGGTACTTTTGCTGCAGCTCTCGTGCCTGTGGTACTTGTTGGCCTCAATTGGAAGCAGGCCTCTGCTCGTGCTGCAGTAGTTGCCATTAGCGCTAGTTTAATTATTAATTTTTCGGCACAGGTGTTTCAGGTTAAAATCGCTTACGGTATATCCGCAGGCTTCCTGTCTATGCTGACGAGTTTGATTTTGTTTATCGGTTTGTCGCTTCTTGAAAAACCGAAGAAATTGCCAAAGGATATTGATCGGATAATGGAGTTGTAACGTATTCATAGGTAACCCATAAAACCTCTGGACGTTTATGAAGCCCATAGTCTTATTAATGACGAACACACTAAGGTTGGATGATAATCCAGCCTTAGTGCAGGCCTGCGCTACTGGGAACCCTGTAATCCCTGTTTACATACTGGATGAAGAAACGGAAGGTACGAGAACCATTGGTGGCGCACGGCGCTGGTGGTTACGCGAGGCGCTAACTGATTTGTCGAATAGACTTGATGGCCTTGGGTCCCTGCTCATTGTCCGCAAAGGTCGTCAGTTAGAAACAGTGGCAGATTTGATTGAGGTCACAAATGCGACAGCTGTTTACTTGACGCGGGGGTATGAGCCATGGACGAGGCAGGCAGAAGCAGATCTATATGATTGGTGTCAGGCTAAAAACATAGAGTGCCGCCGGTTTGGTGGAAACTTGCTGCTTGAGCCGGAGCAAATTCAAACCAAGACCGGAAAGCCCTATCAGGTTTTTACACCTTTTTGGCGGGCTGCACGGCAATATATCTCAGGCGAGGCGCTAGAGGCTCCTGAACGTATTTTAGCCCCTAAAAAGTGGCCAGCTAGTGTACCGCGGGAGGGTTTGGATCTCGCCCCTAAACCTGCGAGCTGGGCCGATCATTTTCCAGAAGTATGGGATGCAACTGAGGCTGGTGCACATGACAGGTTGGAAGCATTTATCGATAGCGGTGCTGGCGATTATGTAGTGGCTCGTGACAAACCGGGTGTTGATGGTACGTCACGTTTGTCGCCGTATCTGGCGCATGGTCAAATCAGTGCCCGGCGTATTTTTCAACGATCCATGGCGGCATTGGCGCAAAGGCCGGATGAACAGGCGGGTATTGATTGTTTTGTGAAAGAGGTTGGATGGCGGGAGTTTAGTGCCCATCTTTTATTCCACTTTCCTCACATGCCTAAAACACCACTGAAAGCGCAGTTTGAAAAATTTCCGTGGCAAGAAGGCAATAGCGACATCTTGTCAGCGTGGCAACAAGGACTAACAGGTTTCCCTATTGTTGACGCTGGTATGAGGCAGCTTTGGAAAACTGGCTGGATGCACAATAGGGTGCGTATGATTGTGGCGTCCTTTTTGGTGAAGGATATGTTGTGGCATTGGCGGGACGGCGAAGCATGGTTTTGGGATACGCTGGTGGATGCAGACCCTGCGAGTAACAGTGCAAGTTGGCAGTGGGTTGCTGGGTGCGGTGCAGATGCGGCGCCTTACTTCCGTATTTTTAACCCGATTTTGCAGGGGGAGAAGTTTGACAAGGCCGGAGATTATATTCGAGAGTTTGTGCCGGAACTATCTAAGCTACCAAATAGCCATATTCATAAGCCGTTTGAGGCACCGCCACTTATGCTGCGCGAAGCTGGGATTGTGCTAGGTGAAGATTACCCGGTCCCGATCCTTGACCGAGCTAAGGCGCGCGCCAGAGCACTTGCCGCCTTAAAAGCCACAAAAGATTAGTCTGTAAGTCCTAACTCTTGCAAAATATTAGCAGTTGCCGTGCCTTTTTTCTGTTGGGCATGTTTAACTTCTGGCTTGGTACGGCTGAATTTAGGTGTCGGTGCAGGCTGCGTAACTCCATCGATTTCTATGAAGCTCTCGCGTTCTATGTTGTGAGGGTGTGCATGCGCTTCCTCAGCAGAAAGAATAGGCGCAAAGCAAGCATCTGTACCGTCGAGTAGCGCTTGCCACTCCGCACTGGTTTTTGTTTTGAAGAGTGCTGCTAGTTCAGTCTTGAGGGCTGGCCATTTGTCAGTATTCAAATGGTTTGATAGCCAGCTTTGGTCAAGGCCAGCCTTCTCAATAAATATCTGAATAAATTGTAATTCAACGGAGCCAAGACTAACGTATTTTCCGTCCAATGTTTCGTATGTGCCGTAGAAGTGCGCACTTCCATTCAGCATGTTGGCGCTGCGTTCCCCATTCCATAGGCCACTAGCCTTGAGAGAATAGAAAAGGGACATCATCGCAGAAGACCCCTCTACCATGCTAACGTCCACCGTCTGGCCCTTGCCTGAAGTTCTGGCTTCGAGTATGGCGCAAACCATTCCAAACGCGAGCATCATGCCGCCGCCGCCATAGTCACCAACTAAGTTTAAGGGTACAGTTGGTGGTGCATTTGCAGGCCCCATGGCATGCAGTGCACCTGAAAGGGCGATATAATTGATGTCGTGCCCCGCTGTTTTGGCGAGCGGGCCTGTTTGACCCCAGCCAGTCATGCGGCCATAGACAAGTTTTTCATTACGGGCTGCAACATCGTTTGGGCCTAGACCAAGTTTTTCCATGGTGCCGGGGCGGTACCCTTCAAACAAACCATCTGCGGTTTTGCAAAGTTTCAGGAAGATTTCTTTGCCTTCTGATGATTTTAGGTCGAGTGCTATTGAGCGTTTCCCGCGTCTGTTTATATCAATGGGAAAGTCAGTGAAGGAGGGTGGGCCTGGGCGGTCTATGATTATCACCTCAGCGCCCATGTCAGCGAGCATCATGCCGGCAAAAGGCCCAGGGCCAATGCCTAAAACTTCAATAATACGAATGCCGCTCAGTGGCCCCATCGTAACTCTCCAAATTGCTTCGATTTTGAAACTAGATGGATTTGTACTTTTTTCCAATCCTAGCAGCATGTTTCAGGTGCATATGGTCAGCAGATCATATTATTGTGACTGGATGATGAGGGCGTTATGCATTGGTATGACGGAAACAGTGCCTATATAGCGGGTTACTGAAAATGATTGGCCGGAGGCATTCTATGAGTTTTGACTATGATCTGTTATTGAATGGCGCTGGGTAGGGAGGCGTGCGCGCCAGCCGGATAGCCTCTGGTTTTGGTGCCAAGGTTGTAGTGGCTGAAGAATACCGTGTTGGCAGTACATGTGTTATTCGTGGGTGTGTGCCGAAAAAGTTACTCGTATATGCAAGTCA
>JBFOLV010000346.1:0-7624 GCA_040830325.1 Kordiimonas sp.
AACTCATCAATAATGATGACCTTGCTGTCCTTAACGATATAGTCAGTATCGCGCTCAAACATGGTGCGGGCTTTAAGCGCCTGATCAACATGGTGCACGATGGCCGTGTTTTCGTAATCGTAGAGGTTCTCGGTTTTGAGTAAGCTTTGTTCGCCGAGTAATTTCTCTACGCGCTCAGTGCCCTCTTCTGTTAGGGATACGGCTTTAGATTTTTCATCTTTTTCAAAGTCTTCTTCACCGAGTTCCGCGACAACAGCATCAATGGTGATGTAAAGTTCTGACTTGTCTTCTGTTGGGCCGGAAATAATCAGCGGTGTACGGGCCTCATCCACAAGGATAGAATCAACTTCATCCACAATCGCGTATGCGAACTCACGCTGTACCATTTCACTGCGGTGAAACTTCATGTTGTCGCGAAGATAATCAAAGCCGAGTTCGTTGTTTGTGGCGTAAGTGATGTCAGCTTCATAGGCTGCGCGGCGTTCTTCGTCAGACTTGCCGGGAACAACAACATCAGTTGTAAGACCAAGGAAGCCATATACTTGGCTCATCCACTCGGCGTCACGCTCCGCAAGATAGTCGTTCACTGTTACAACATGTACGCCTTTGCCGGGTAGGGCGTTTAGGTATGCCGCCAATGTTGCAACGAGGGTTTTCCCCTCACCTGTTTTCATTTCAGCGATGCTTGTATCGTTCAAGACCATACCGCCGATGAGCTGTACGTCATAGTGGCGGAGGCCAATAGCGCGCTTCGCGCCCTCGCGCACAGTTGCGAAAGCTTCGACTAGTAAGCTATCCAGTGTTTCGCCGTTTTCTAACCGGTCTCTGAATTCCTGCGTTTTTGCTTTTAGGGCATCATCAGATAATTTTTCGTACTCGGGTTCGAGCGCGTTGATCGCTTCCACTTTTGGTTGGAGCTTCGAGAGATATCTGTCGTTTGCCGACCCAAATATCTTCTTCGCGATCTTGCTTAGTCCCAGCATATGTACATTCCCGGTACGCTTTTGCAAAAATACTGGCGGTTTCTTTTGTCAGACGCCGCAAAAGCTCATATCTATAAAAACAGCTTGATAGGTTATTTAACCTATTAAGGCAGAGGCACAGATAAGTCTCCGATAAGGCTCTGTCAACCTGACTCAGTGAAAGAGTGCCTCAATTCTTGTTTATATAGGGCTATATAGGGAAAATGTTTACCTGCATGAGGGGGGGTCTTGAAAATTTCTTGGGTGTTTTTGCAGTTTACCGCGCTGGGGCAATAGCTTAGTGTCTCGTCAGTCAAAAATAGAGAGTAATAACAGATGTCTGAGTTGCCCGTATCCCCACTCGCGCCTAAATATTTTCCGACAATGTCACCTGTTCCAGGAGTCGAGTTTGGTGCGGTTGCTGCTGGTTTGAAATACAAGGGGCGACCAGATTTATTTATGGCTGTTTTTCCAGAAGGCACAGCTGCTGCTGGTGTGTTCACAAAATCTAAAATGCCTGCGGCACCAGTTGATTGGTCTAAGGAAGCTCTCTCAAAAAATCAGGGGCGAGCACGTTGTCTGCTCGTGAATGCTGGAAACGCAAATGCGTTTACCGGCAGCAAGGGTGCTAAAGCCGCAAAACGAAGCGCCGGAATGGCTGCAGGCGTAGTGGGTTGTGCGCCGGAAGAAGTGTTGCTTGCGTCCACCGGCGTAATCGGTGAGCCGCTTGATGTAAGTAGCTTCAAGAAGTTTCTACCTCGCATTTATGATGGTCTCTCAGGTGCACTCTGGAAGGATGCGGCTCGGGCTATTGCTACAACAGATACCTTTCCAAAAGGTAGCAGTATGCTCACCGAAATTGACGGCAAAAGCATTGTCATAACAGGTATTGCTAAAGGGTCTGGCATGATCGCGCCAGATATGGCGACAATGTTGGGGTTTGTTTTCACAAATGCACCACTGACGCCAGCTTGCTTGCAAGCAATTCTAGCTGAAACAACAGATAAAAGCTTCAATTGCACGACAGTAGACGGTGACACCTCTACGAACGACACCGTGTTTGCGTTTGCAACGGGCGGTGACATCATTGATGACCCTAATGACCCAAAGCTAGCGAGCTTTAAAGCTTGTTTTCTAGAATTGATGACAGACTTGGCGCAGCAACTTGTTCGAGACGGCGAGGGCGCTACCAAGTTTGTCTCGGTGACTGTTGAAGGCGCAGAAGATGATATAGCAGCAAAGCAGATTGCACTCACTATCGCCAACAGCCCATTAGTTAAAACTGCTATTGCAGGTGAAGATGCTAACTGGGGCCGAGTGGTGATGGCGGTGGGTAAGTCCGGTGAGGCCGCGGACCGGGACAAATTACAAATTTGGATAGGTGATCAGCAAGTAGCGCAAAACGGCATGGTGGTTTCAGGCTACAGTGAAGATAAGGCCTCTGAACATATGCGCGGTACAGATATAAGTTTCCGCGTAGATGTTGGTGTTGGAGAAGGTCAAGCTACGGTTTGGACATGTGATTTAACCCATGGTTATATTAGCATTAATGCGGACTATCGTAGCTAGGCGACTTTTGCCTCATGAATATACGTCATGATGTATCTAGACAGGCAAACTTGACCTTGCAAAATCCTTATTGTCTCTAACTGTATGAAATATATAAACTAAATCTCTGGCATGTATTTTGAATATGTCACTCCGGTGGGGGGAACTGTATTTAATAGTGCCGGAGAAGATTATGCCTAAAGTGAACCTAGAGCTTCAAATGAAGTTCCTTGCGGAACTAGATGAAGCACTTAAAGATGCACTTGGCCGTTATGCGGATGATGGTGCGGATAAACTGGCTGAACTTGAGTATATGAAAAAAGAAGTTGTGCGGGCGCAGCGTATTATTTCTGAACGGATGGACCGTGAAGAGGCGGTAACTGACCGCAAATCATCATACCGTGATGAAGCATACCGCGAAGTAGCGTACCAATAAAAATAGTTGCTAGGCAGACCGGCATGGGTCTCAAGTTTTGTTGAGACCCTCTGTAGTTTGCTATTGATGCGTTTGCCAGTTGCCTATTTGTGCCTACCAAAGGTAATAAGCGTCGAATTTCTTCAATTGCCTCTTTTCACAATTCTTGTGTGCGGATAGCATGCGCGAAACGACCTGAGTATTTGGGTCTACTGCGTTTCATGTTAATCGGACCGTTTCTATGGAAATCCTCTCAGATGAATGCCCTGCGCCAAATGTACGTATTGGTGAAGGCCTCAAGACAATATTAGTTTCAGCGATTGCTCTTATTGATCCTGATGGCCGTGTGTTGATTGCACAGCGCCCGGAAGGTAAATCTATGGCAGGTATGTGGGAGTTCCCTGGCGGAAAGGTGGAGGAGGGTGAGTTACCCGAGCAAGCTCTTATCCGTGAGTGTAAGGAAGAGCTAAATATCGACATTACCGCAGCCTGTCTTGCACCTTTTGCGTTCGCTTCACATTCTTATGAAAAATTCCATCTTTTGATGCCTTTGTTTGTGTGCCGTAAATGGGAAGGTATTGTCGAGGGTATGGAAGGACAGCGAACGAAATGGGTGAAAATCAGGGAGTTGGGTGACTATGAAATGCCTCCGGCTGATGAGCCTTTGGTTGCTATGCTTCGGGATTTCTTTTGATACAAAAGACAATTGAAGAACTGATCCGCGCCGACGATTTAGCGTTGCGCCAGCTTCAAATTGTTCGAGATTGTGGTCCGGTGGAAGCCTTTGTTGCAGCGGGCTTTGTCCGCAACAGAGTGTGGGATAGTTTCTATAATTCAACATCAGCCTTTCCAAATGCTGACGTCGATGTGGTGTATTTTGACGCTGGCGATATCACGCCTGAGCAGGACTATGCTTATGAAGCCGAGCTAAAGAACATAGACGCTGAAACAGATTGGCAAGTACGTAATCAGGCGCGTATGCATCATTTTCATGGTTACCCGCCTTTTGCTTCACTTGAAGATGGTCTGAAGCATTGGGCAGAAACGGCTACCAGCGTGGGCGTAAGGCTCGACCATAAGGATATGATGCATTTTGTGGCCCCGTTTGGTTTTGAGGATCTGGAAAAGCATATACTGCGTATTACACCTACTATGAAGATGAAAGACCCTGAGGGGTTTGATGCGCGCCTTGAAAGGAAAAACTGGCTTGCAAGATGGCCAAACCTTAAGGTGATCAGGTCAGGTAGCATCTAAATCATGTGGCATCTAAAGCAGACGTATCCCCCATGAGATACCTCGGGCCTGCCCCGTTCTCGCTCGCTGCATCATCTGGATTGTAGAGTTTACATTTCTTGAGCGATAAACAGCCGCAACCAATGCAACCATCCAACCGGTCGCGCATTAGTGTCATTTCTTCAATGCGTGCATTGAGTGTACGTTTGATCTCGCGGCCAATTTTTTCCCAGTCGTTTTGTGTTGGATTACGTCCTTTTGGTAATATGGAAAGGTGCGCAGCAATTTCCTGAATCGTGAAGCCAAGTTTTTGAGTGATGAGTACAAATGAGAGGCGTCTTACTGTAGAACGTAAAAAGCGACGCTGACCACCCGCGTTTCGGGTAGACATGACAAGCCCCTTTTCTTCGTAGAAACGTATGGCTGACACAGAAACTCCTACTCGCTTTGCGAGTTGGCCGATAGAGATTAAGTCCATTCCACGCATAACAAACCTCCAAAATAATAGCTTGACCTCAAGTTAACTTGAGGAATTACGGTTGGCAAATCAATCCCGAGTTTACCGACAGTAAGTAAGGAAAAATTATGCAAATCGGATTTTTAGAACATGTAAATATAACCGTTACAGATTCTGCTAAAACTGCAAAAATGCTTTGTGATCTATTTGGTTGGAAAGTGCGTTGGAGCGGGCCTGCACTTGATGGGGGGACTACATATCATGTAGGCACGAATGATGCGTACCTTGCTGTTTACATGCCACCAATGCCAGAAAAAAAGGAGCCATCAAGCCATTTAGTTACTGGTGGGCTTAATCATATTGGTGTCTTGGTTCAAGATATTGATCTAACTGAAAGTAAGGTCTTGGATGCAGGGTTCAAACCTAATAGCCACAGTGATTATGAACCCGGAAAAAGATTTTATTTCTATGACGATGACGGCATCGAATATGAGGTTGTCAGCTATACATAGTATGCGACCTTTAAGGTTTTGGTGGCCCACCCGCTTTGAGTGCATCTTCAAGGCGCATGGTGGCGCTGCCGCGTTTAGCCGGTTTTTGTTGGCTCTCGTGGGGGTGCCAACCAGTAATATATATGATTTGGAATGTAGCGCGTATGCGGCCATCATCATTTGAGAAATCTCTGGCGTAAATCTCACACGCTTTCATCAATATATCACGGCGCATAAAATTCTTTGGTCGGGCAAGTAGTGCATTCGCTTCCCCCATACCGCGTAGTTCCTGCATGAGCTTCAAGGGGTGCTCATAAGTTACTGTGATGGTATCCATGTCAGCGACAGGTAAGGCAAAGCCTGCGCGTTGAAGTAAACTGCCCATGTCCCGCACATCTGCAAAAGGAATAACGCGTTGGTGCGCACCGCCAACTAGTTCAGATTCTGCAGCAAGTAAAGAATGACGTAGTTCGACAAGTGTTTCTCCACCGAGTAGGGCGCCTAAAAATAAGCCATCAGGCTTTAGTGCTCGGTTTGCTTGCACCAACATTCCTGGCAGGTCATTCACCCAGTGCATATGCAAGTTAGAAACCACAAGGTCATAGGTTGCCTCGGCAAGGCCCAGCGACGCATCCGAAATATCTACTGTCGGTGTCGTAGCAGCCCATTTGTTAAATCGCCCATAGTCGCCGCCAATATCAAGTGGGATAGAGAAGGTGCGGTTAATTTCCAGCAAGCGGTCTTGCATGCGGTCAGCAATTTCCGCGCGGAGAAAATCAAATTCACTCCCCATCATGGCGCTACGCTTGCGGTTTCGCAGCATGCTTGTGGTGTCAAAAATGTAAGCTGGATTGTCGCTCATGACCACGTCCATTTTTCTGTTCGCTCTACACTAGCGACTTCATACTTTGGCTGGTAGGGTTTCGCCATGGAAAACTCAACACAAATCGTAAACTTTACACAAGCCAAACTGTTAGCCGGACGAGTGCTTGAGTTTTTACTGCCTTCGCGGTGCCCTTGTTGTGGAGCAAAAATAGAATGTCATGGTTTTCTATGTGGACGCTGTTGGGGGGACTTGGTTCCGCTCGCCAGCCCATACTGTGAAAGGTGTGCATTGCCTTTTGAATTTGAGATTGAAGGTGAAAGCGAATGCGGTGCCTGTATTAAGGATCAACCGGCATTTGATTGGGCACGTGCGGCTGTTTCTTATGATGAACTTGGGCGCTCACTTGTTTTTCGGTTGAAATATTCTGGGGCTACGTCTGTGGTGCCTGCAATGGCTCAGATGATGGCGCTGGCTGTGACAGGTAAAAAAATAGATGTGATCGTACCGGTGCCGCTGCACAGGTGGCGGTTACTGCGTCGACGATTTAATCAATCTGCGTTGCTTGGGCATGCTATTGCTAAGCGCATAGATGTACCGAACGATAATTTCATTCTAAAACGTCGAAAGTCTACTGTAAGTCAAGGCGAACTTGGTAAAAAAGCGCGTTACAGAAATGTCGCATCAGCATTTGTTGTTCCAAAGGAAAAGGTGGCAGATGTGAAGGGCAAGCATGTGCTTTTAGTAGATGATGTTCTAACAACAGGGGCCACCGTGCATGAGTGTGCGCGTGCGTTGAAGCGGGCGGGTGCGGCATCTGTTGGTGTGGTTACATTTGCGCGTGTTGGTAGGCCGATCGCTGGTTAACGTTTCCGCGAGCAGCAGGTGATAAGCTTGAACCCTCTTTAAAATCTACCACTTTTGGCGTATGACACGCGTAAATTGGTAAGGAGTCGTCCTGTGGCGAAAGTTGTAATCTATAGTTCAAATATGTGCCCCTATTGTTTTCGGGCAAAAGCGCTTCTGGAACAGAAGGGTGTAAACTTTGATGAGATTGTTGTGGACATGAATCCAGCAGCGCGTGCTGAAATGCGCAAAAAAGCTGGCGGCGTGAACACTGTTCCACAAATCTGGATCGATAGTGAACATGTTGGTGGCTGCGATGATTTGTATGCTCTTGAAAGCCGTGGTGCGCTCGATTTGTTGCTGGAAGGCGTATAAACCAAAATGCTTAAAGTTGGCGTCATTCAGCTGAATACAGGTAATGAGGTAGAAGCTGCGGTAGATATCGCAGAAGTCTATATTCGGAAAGCCGCTTTAGACGGCGCCACTTTTATATCAACACCAGAAACCACCCATTTGATGGAAATGGATCGGACAGCTGTTCTCGAGAAGGCGACCTATGAAGAGGAAGATCAGGGCCTGAAGCGCTTCAAGGCCTTAGCCGCAGAACTTGGTGTTTGGTTGCATATTGGCTCGCTTATTATCAAGGTCGCTGAGAAGAAGCTCGCGAACCGGGCCTTTTTGATTACACCTTCTGGTGAAATAGCTGCTCGCTACGATAAATTACATTTGTTTGATGTGGATTTGCCAAACGGTGAAACCTACCGTGAAAGCCGTTTGTACCAGAAGGGTGAAAATGCCGTTTTGGCTGAGACGCCCATAGGTAAGCTTGGTATGACCATCTGTTATGAT
>JBFOLV010000347.1:0-2123 GCA_040830325.1 Kordiimonas sp.
ATGCTGCCGCAATGGCGGCACCGGTAACGCCAAGCTTTGGGATTAGAATACTGCCTATGCCTACCAAAACCATGAAGCCCATGATGCCGTTAAAGGCCGGTAATGCGCGATGCCCAAGCATTTCAATAATCACTGCAGAGGGGCCAGACGCTGCCTCTAACACTCTTCCTACGCAAAGTATGGCAATAGCTGTACTTGCTGCCTGGAACTCAGGTCGCATCACCGACAAAATGTCATGACGGGCAAGCAGTAAAGCTGCTGCAAAAGGAAGAATAAGGGTGATCGAAAGCCTTGTTGCATATGCGAACATATCCGCAAGAGCCGCGTGGTCACCAGAACCATCTTTTTCCGCTGCTAAAGGTGCCATTACATATTCGAAGGTTTTGTGTACAGCTTGTAAGGCACTCGCTATTTTTCTGGCAACTGAATAAAAGCCGCCGGCAGCGGCGCCTGCCGAACCTGGCAGCAGCATGTTCAAGAATATTACAGGGAATTCGCTGAATAGCATCTTTACGAGATAGGCAGGCATTACCAACCGGCCATACTGGAGTATCTCTCTGGCAGTTGAGCCTGTTATGGGGGCAGATATAATAGACTTTAGGTCAAAGTAGCGCGCAGCAAGTTTAGCCGCGAGAATTGCAGACAAAAATATACTCAGTAAATGGGCGATGAATAAGCCGTACGTTAGAAACCCAAGTGTTGCTAACATAGATGCTGTGATCAGGCGCAATCCTTGTTCATAGAAAATTCGCACCTTGACTTCCGGGCCGAAATTTCGGGTAGCTCTCACCGCCGCTGTCGTTACATTCACAAAACACCATAGGGGTAAAACCCATGCGTAAATTCGAACGACTGTTACTAGATGTTCAGTGTCAGCCTCTGACGCATTGATGAATTGTGTTAGATAAGGTGCTGCGAACACCAAGACGAGAGCTGCTACCAAAGAAATCAGGAGGCTTAATTTTATTGCATACCCAACAATGTTACTTTCATTCTCTTTGGAGGCTTTAGGGATGTATCGTTGTAGAGCGGTAGTCATCGCCATTTCACAAACTGCTGACGAAACCTTCACATAGCTCCATAGTACGGCATATAGACCAAAGGTTGCGGCCCCATACAGCCATGTAAAAGCTATGAAGGATGCCGCTTCAATAATTGCACCAAACCGACCTGCTAACGCGTAACCTGCGCCACCTGCAACACGCGCTTTGTTGGTTTTATTATCCATCGCCGGAAGACATACTGTCTCTTTTCGACAGCCTCTTTCTGCCTTCTTCTGTGTGAAACAAAACACTGTAGCCCACTAATAAGAACAGAAGGAAAGGAGCCCAGGAAGCGAGTAAGGGTGGCGCAACACCAAACTCACCCATTGCCAACATAAAGTTGTCGGCTACGAAGAAGCTAAAGCCCAGTGCCATGCCAAAAACAAGCCTGATTGCCAAGCTGCCTGCACGGTGCACACCAAAAGCAGCTACGGCTGCTAGAAGGGGCATTAACAATGTCGAAGCAGGTGCTGCGAGCTTTTGGAGAAAACTAGCCATTAAACGGCTGGTTGGAAGATTTTGCGCCTTGAGGCGCTCCATAGCGGCCCATAGTTCAGGAAAAGAAACATGATCGGCTTTAACTGAAAGCGCCATAAAGCGTTCTGGTTGAATACCAATATTCCAGTCGAGGGTTCTTGAAACCTCTAGTTCATGAGTAAGCGCATCAAACCGGCGAACTTCGTGCAAAGTCCATTTACCATCTTGGTACCATGCAAAGTCCGCACGCATCATTGCGAGCATTCTTTTTTGTTCGTCACGCTCAAAAATGGCTACTTTATCAAGAACAAGTCTATCCCCTAAGCTGCTCACAGCTTCTGATAGGATTATATCACTGCCATCCTTTACCCAAACTCTGCCTGCTAGATTGGCGTTGGGAGGTAGATCGACTGCATAATCGTTCTCTTGCCAGTATTCTAGCTCTGCGTTGCCGTGTACCACAACACTCTCGTTGAAAATGAAATGGCCGATTGCAATGACAAAGGATGCTAGTCCTAGCGGTAGAAGAATACGGTGAGCGGATAGACCGCTCGCCTTCATAATCACAACTTCACTATGCTGGTTTAGCGTAGCGAGCGTAAG
>JBFOLV010000348.1:0-2620 GCA_040830325.1 Kordiimonas sp.
GAGCGAGTTAGAGGTTCATTTGCAGCAGTGTCCTCATAAAGTATGCTAATGATGTCACCTGTTTTTTTTGTGTCTAGAAATATGCGAGTTTTGACAAACCCCATAGGGCAAACAGTACCGAGCAAATTGAGGTCGACATCTCCATTAAACTCGGAATGTGGAGGCATTTCTTTTGATGTTAGGGATTTGGACATGGTGTGCTCGAATTAAGGTGATGCGCTTTGATTGATATGAAGAAGTCATACTAAAGCAAGAGAAGGTGAAATAACACTATGGATGACCAGTCAAGTTCTAAAGAGGCCATTATGCAAATGGCAACGACAATCGTTTCGTCACATGTTGCGAATAACAAGGTCGATGCTGCGGAGCTTCCGTCTCTGATTTCAAGTGTCTATGACACGTTGGCTGGTCTTTCTGAAAAGCCTACAGCAGTTACTGAGCGGCCAAAGCCTGCGGTGCCAATAAAAAAATCAATTCAACCAGATCACATCGTTTGTTTGGAGGATGGTAAGAAGCTCAAGATGCTCAAGCGTCATTTGATGAGCCATTATAATATGACGCCTGAACAATACCGGGAACGTTGGGGGTTGCCATTAGATTACCCGATGGTGGCGCCAGACTATGCGGATAAGCGCCGCTTTCTCGCAAAAAAAATTGGTTTAGGACACGGGAATAGGAAGTAATCTCTACCTATTTTGTAGGATTTGAATTTTTGGACCGAAAATATCAAGGCTCAGCTTGCTCTTGCCAGCAGTCTGTGCCATCTTTCTGTCATATTAAGCCCATAGAAATATTGCATTGAAGGAGTGCGTATCACGATGTCTGGAAACCATCCATCGATTGAAGATTTATGCCACCAAAAAGGTATGAGGATGACAGACCAGCGCCGTGTCATCGCGCGTGTGCTAACTGACGCAACTGACCACCCGGATGTGGAAGAAGTATATCGTCGTTCAACTGATATTGATGATGGTATCAGCATTGCCACGGTTTATCGCACAGTACGTTTGTTTGAAGACGCTGGTATTCTAGAGAGACTTGATTTTCGTGACGGTCGCTCCAGATATGAACCTGTAAGTGATGAGCATCATGATCATTTGATCAATGTGGAAACTGGTGAAGTTGTTGAGTTCCACAATGATGAAATAGAACGCCTTCAAGAAGAGATTGCTGAAAAGCTTGGGTTTAAACTTGTCGACCACCGTATGGAATTATACGGCGTGCCGCTTGAAAAAAAATAGCAGGGATTCCCTGCAGGATACAGAATGGCAGAAGAATACGCGGGATTGAAATCAAACTTCCAAGCTGAAGGTTGGACGTTTTTAGGTTTCTTCAGGTTTTGTGGTGTAGCGCTATTATCTTTTGGTATTTTGCCTGTTCAGGCTTTTGTGCTCAAGTTTGTGACTGGGCGTTGGTGGTCTCTTGCAGGTTTGTGGCACAGAACGGTTTGCCGTATTCTAGGTATTGAAATTCAAATTAAGGGTCAGGCTGAAGCAGGCGGCCCTATTTTGTATGCTGCCAATCATATCAGCTGGCTAGATATTATTGTTCTGGGTGGCCGCCTAGAAAATGCCAGCTTTATCGCCAAATCTGAAATGCAGAATTGGGGAATGATTGGGCGACTCTGTAGCCTCCATAAAACTATTTTTGTAAATAGAACGCGCCGTTCCGATAGTGCGCGCCAACGTGATGTATTGGTTTCTAGGGTGAAAGAAGGGCATAGCCTGATTTTATTTCCTGAAGGAACATCAACAGACGGTGTGCGGGTTGTTAAGTTTAAGTCTTCTTTGTTTTCCGTGGCGGAGAAAGCTGATGAGGCTTCTGATCACAGATTGAAAATACAACCGGTAACTCTTGCATACACAGAGATGAACGGTATGCCTTTGGTGCGCAGTCAAAAGCCTTTAGTAGCCTGGCTTGGCGATGTTGAGCTCTTTGAGCATTTACGCCAATTTCTTGGTTTGGCGCGCACGGTAGTAACAATAGAATTTCATGAAGCTACAACGCTTGCAGAGGCTGGTTGCCGGAAAGCGCTTGCTGATTACTGTGAAACTGAGGTTAGGGCGGGGCTAGAGAGAGCGCATCGTTCTGAAATGCGGCACGGGCCTCAATTGTTGACTAGTGAATTTGATGAATTGGTTAGCAACCCATAGCTTTACTGGGATTTACCCTCTGCAATCCTTGACTCTATAATTGCGGATGCTTAGTCTCCGGCACCTTTTTTGAAAAGGTGTATCGGGTTACTTGTGTGTTCGATATTTGGGCCTGTTAATAAATGACTATGACGCCCCACAGGTTATTTAGTGGGTAGGAGCATCTCGTGAGTAAGAAAGTTTTCGTTAAAACATACGGTTGTCAGATGAACGTTTACGATAGCAATCGTATGGTAAACGCATTGAAACCGCACGGTTATGAAGTTTCTGAAAACCCCGATGACGCAGATCTGGTGATTTTGAATACTTGCCATATTCGCGAAAAAGCTGCCGAAAAAGTATATTCAGAAATTGGGCGTTTGAAGCAAACTAAAGCAAGCAAAGCTGCTGATGGCAAGGATATGTATATTGCTGTCGCAGGATGTGTGGCGCAGGCTGAAGGTGCTGAGATGATGAAGCGCGCGCCC
>JBFOLV010000349.1:0-9651 GCA_040830325.1 Kordiimonas sp.
CATAGGGGATGTTTTTGCAATTTTGACCTATGCATCACAGTTTGCTGAAGGGGTTTTTGTTTTACCTTTCATGTATCAGCAATATGTCCGCACCCAAGAGATTACGGGAAGATTGAGTTCAGAAAAGTAAAAGAAAAACGGCGGCCAATGAAGCCGCCGTTTCTATGTTTCTATAAGGTAAAAGCCTTAGAATTTTGTAGTGATACCAGCATACATGAAACGACCGCGAGTGTCGTAGATACCGCTGTCTGCACCAGTACCTGTCTGGTGTGCGTTCGGATTAGAAGCGAACAGGTTATCTACACCAACATAAGCTTCAGTATCTTCAATGATACGGTAACGAACCTGAAGAGCTGAATAGAACTTAGTGCCCGTGTAGATAGGATCCTGGAATTCAGGCGCTGTAATTTTTGCAGCGTTTTCACGTAGGTACATTGTATCAATGAAACGAAGCGTGTGGCTGAATGTCCAATCACCTGTGTAGTAAGTGGTTTTCAGTGTAGCGAGCCATTTAGGATCGCCAAGCTCACCAGCTTCTTCATCTTTGTTTGTTAGATCATCTTGATAAGGGAAATCGTCAAGATTGATCAGGTAAGTACCTGTTAAACGTACATCCAAACGGTCATCGCTAGAGAATATCTCGTTGAAAGCATAGTTAGCTTCAAAGTCGATACCTGATGCTTTCTTTGCTGCAATGTTTTGGTTTGTTTGAACGAGTGTTTCGTAACGATAATTCAAATCAGCGCCGTGGCGAGTGGTCAGTGCACAATAAATATTGTTCACTGATTCAGAGTCTACACAGCGATCCTTGATATCTTTGTCGGTAATCACGTCGATTGCGTTTGTGAGGCTGATGTTCCAATAGTCAACTGTCAACGAGAAGTCCGGCAAGAACGCTGGTGTAAATACAGCACCGAGTGTCCAAGATGTTGATTTCTCTGGTTCTAGGTC
The DNA here is from genome assembly GCA_040830325.1 of Kordiimonas sp. Lineage (GTDB taxonomy): Bacteria > Pseudomonadota > Alphaproteobacteria > Sphingomonadales > Kordiimonadaceae > Kordiimonas. The sequence continues at coordinate 952 of JBFOLV010000349.1, forward strand.
AGGGTTACCACCACCTAGGCCTTCGATTGAGTGTGTGTAAATCTGCTCGCGCGTGTCAGCGTTTGGCACACCGGTAGCTGCACAGTTTGCGATCCGACGTGACTTTGCTGCTTCGTCAGAAAGACTGGCGATTTCAGTGTCGTAACACGGGTCATAGCTACTGAAGAAGGTTTGGAACTGAGGTGTAAACAGCTCGCTAATGTTTGGTGTGCGCACAGCTTTACCGTATGTACCGCGGAAACGCAGATCATCGATTGGCTGCCACTCACCACCAAATTTCCAGCTCGTGTTGCCGCCAGATGTGCTGTAGTCCGCGTAACGGATTGCGGCGTCTACTGTCAGGCGCTGAGCAAAAGGTGCATCAACAAGAACTGGTACTGTTACTTCACCAAAGATTTCTTTGACATTAAAGTTACCATTTGTAGCAACAGGTGTTGTCAGGAACGTAAGGCCCATTGCATCAAGCTCTGCAGGCTGCGTTGAGCTACCTTCACGGCGATACTCAACACCACCGGCAAACTTTACTGCACCAGCAGGAAGGTCGAACAAGTCACCTGATACAAATGCCGTTGCAACATGCTGATCAATAGCAGCAGTATTTGTCGTGTCTGCTGTTACATAGCGATATGCTTCAGCGGAACCTGCGCCATCACCGAGAAGGTTAAGCGGTACACAACCATCTAGTAGTGGGTTGTTTGCATACTGCGCATCATAAAGCGGGCTTGTTTCATCAGTAATAGTAGAGCGACAAACAGTCTCGCCTGTTGTTGGATCAGTTACAGCGTCAACTGCTGCATAGAAGCGGTCATTCACACGGTTGCCATAGTGTGTGCGAGAGCGGTGCGTACGACCATACACATATGATGCTTCCCAGCTCCAGCTATCATTGATGTCGCCTTTGAAGCCAGCAACCACACGGTATGTGTTACGCTCAACATTTGAATTCCGGAAACCCAGATCATTGTGGATGCGTGAAAGCCAGAAGCTATCTGCGCCAGCTGCATCCATTACGGCACCAAGTTCGTCAGAAACGAATGGATTTTCGCGGTTGATGTTGAGGGAACCATTTGGCCAATCGAAAGAAGCCACAACTGTGTCTTCAGCTTTGGTATTAACAAACTTGCCTTCCATGAAGAATTCAAGATTGTCCATAAGTTCATAGCGAACTTTACCTGTTACAGCGAGCTTGTTGAAAGATGGCTGCATATTGTCAAAGTCTGAGTAGCCCCAGAAGTCACAATCTGAACAAGCAGCACCAGGGTATGTTGTGCCTAGGTTTTGCTCACGGAATGAGCCGTCATCATTGAAAATGTAGCGTGTGTCACCGATTTGCGTAACGCCGCCATAGCTGTAGATATAGTTGCCAGCATTTTTCACGTAGATACGGTCAGGAATACCGTCTTCCGGGCCGGTGTTGGCTGGGTTACTTACACGAGTGTAATAGTCACGGAAGTAAGCGCGTTCTGAGCGTAGGAATTTATTCTGTTTGTTATATTCAACAGAAAGAACAGCGTTACCACGGTCGTCTGCGAAGTTTCCGCCAGCGGTGATAGATGTTGAAAGGTTATAGTGGTCACCTTCGCCAACATGGCCGTACTGCGCAGAAGCCTGAATACCTTCAAAGTCATCCTTGAGGATGAAGTTGACAACGCCTGTTACAGCGTCGGCACCGTAAACAGCAGAAGCACCACCAGTTACGATATCGATACGTTCAATAAGAGCAGCTGGGATGGTGTTAATATCCACAGAAGCTTCGCCGGGATTGCCTGCGACATGACGACGACCATCAACAAGTACAAGTGTACGCTCTAGGCCCATGCGTCGTAGGTCGATATAAGAGCCGCCGACAACTTGGTTGGCTTCAGCATTTGCCATTGTGTAAGTTGAGCCAAGGCTCGGCATTTCAGCAAGAAAGTCATTGATGTTTGTCTTGCCTGATTGCGCGATATCTTGTGCACCAATCATAGTAACAGGAGATGGTGAGTTTACACCGCTACGCTTAATGCGTGAACCAGTTACAACAACTTCTTCAAGCTCTTCTGTGGCGGCGTCTTGTTGCGCCATCACGCTATTGGAAGTTGCTAGTAGGGCTAGTGCTGTGGCAGCTGACCCTAGGTAGCGAACATAAGTTCGGCTACTAATTTTACTATTTAAAGTTGACATTTTAGTCCCTTTTATTTTTTTAATTTTCCTCAAAGCATTTTTGCTAAGGGAATTAAGGTGCGAATGTCATGAGGTGATTATTAGAATGAATTGCCAAATAAATAATATTTATTGGAATTTAATCTTTAGTTATAGTTGCATTATAAATTAATGTTCCCCCCAAGAGCATCTGCGGGGGTGATTAATGGTTTCATAAGAAACTTATTGCAAGGCGTATTGCGAACTGCTCTCAGGGTAATTTCACGAGAAAGTGAGCGGTGTGTTATTAATGCACCACTTATAGGTGTTAACCATAGAATAGCTAATCTATGACCTGAATATTTTATTGTGTGGCAAGTTTTTGCGCAAGTACCTCAGCTCGTTTGATCTACTGGTGGCCCCAATTGTCCGGGTCGCTGCTATCGTTGGGCGATAGGCCAACAATGTCACCGTCAGTATTGATGCCAAGGCCGAGAACTGTGCGGTTCGCATAGCCGAAATAGGCCGCAACTTGGTTGATTTCCAGAATTTCACCGTCATCTAAGCCAGCCGCTCGCATTTCATCCAGATGTGTTGGGGTAATAGAGGTTGGTTTTGTGGTAAGTCGGGCTGCGTAATCAAGCGCTGCTTTGTCGCGCATGTCAATATGACCTGCATCGAGCAGTGGCTGTGTTTCACCGGCTTCAAAAGCAGTGCGCATCGAATTCGAACGAACATCGTCATCAACAAGCCGTCTTAGCCCCTGAAAATGATGTTCAATGCAGTAACTGCATTCATTAAGAATGCTGACATATGTACCAACGGCTTCCAAAAGCCACTTTGGAATCTTATTTTGCGGGTGGTGCAGCACATATTTATAAAGGGTCATATGCCCTTCGAGAGTATGGGGGCGGAGGCTGTGCGCCATCAGGATATTGTCAATGTTGTTATCTGGGCCTTTAACGCGATCATAAATCGCCTTTAGTTTCCCTTTTGCGTCTTCATATCCGATGGTTTTGATCCATGCCATATCAGTCACTCCCCTATGATGGCAGTGAATATAATTTCATATGAAACTAGATGTAAAGCTAGAAACAAAAATGGATCGCTAAAAGCGACCCACTACTTGTTTGGTTGCGCGGTTTTTTATTGTTCTTCAGGGGTTGCATTATACTGGAAAACTTCAGTGAGAGGCTTACCAAAAATTTCCGCAATCTGGAATGCAGCTTCAAGAGATGGTGAATATCTTCCTTGTTCAATAGCGATGATGGTTTGCCGGGTCATGCCAATTTTCCTGGCAAGCTCCGCCTGCGTCATTTCCTCTGCCATAAATCTGAGTTGGCGAAGGTTGTTTGTTATGCGTGTTGATTTCACCATGCTCTTTACCCTTTGCGGTAAAAATAGAAACGCAGCCCGAAGGACACCAACGTTGAAAAGACTAATAGCCCAAGGATGCTATGGGCAATGACGAACTTGCTGTGGTCTGCCGTCACGATATACAGCAGCCCAATGAGGCCGGCACCTTGTATATAGCTGCCGTATACTTCGGCGCGTTGTTCGATTTGCCTGTCACGCTCATCAAAGTCCTCTTCGTCGTCTGTGTCTGTTGTGGCGGCGATAACGATCGATATGGTGATGATGAGCGCAGTATAAACACCAAGTGTCCACCACAAGCGGGATGTAAAATCTGTAGTAGCGGCTTGATCAGTCATTACCGTAAAAAAATACCAGCCGAAGGTTATGGCTGTTGTGACTAATATTGCAGCATTGGATTTCTCATTAAGTCCCATATGTCTATCCTCAAATATGATTGCCCGCTGTCATGCTCGGGCTGGCTTCTTGATGTTAAATATCATATTCTTCATGTATGATATTTTTAACATATCTTCATATAGGTATCAGGACTGATGATGTAAAGAATAATTTACATAATGAATGAAAAATTTTACTGTAAATAAAAAAGGCCGCCGAAGCGACCCTTTCTGTCTCTGCAATTTTAAGCGCGTTAAGCTGCTTTAGCTAAGCGTCCACGAGTGTCGCCCTTGGCATAGAAGGTTTCACCGTTTGCAGCCATATCGCGTAGCATCTGGGGTGGTGTGAAGCGTGGGCCGTATGCTTGTGCAAGACGGTCAGCTTCAGCAACAAATGCTGCAATGCCATATGTATCCATGAAGCTAAATGGCCCGCCTGTAAACGGCGCAAAGCCCCAGCCAAAGATGGCACCAATGTCACCTGACGACGCATCAATTAGTACACCTTCCTCGAAGCACCGCGCGCACTCAACCGCTTGGCGGATCATCATGCGGCTTTGTACTTCTTCAAGTGTTGGCTGTTCATCTGAAACTGGGAAGTGATCAGAGAGGCCTGGCCACAAATATTTTTTGCTGCCATCTTCTGGGTAAACATAGTTGCCTTTGCCGTTTTTACGGCCAAAACGCTCAAGTTCAACAACCATTTTCTCAACAAAGCCATCAGCTGGTGTTTCTACATACTTGTCGCCAAGCGCTTTCCTTGTCGCCATGCCAACTTTGTAAGACAGATCAAGTGCAACTTCGTCACCAACAGCGAGCGGCCCAACAGGCATGCCTGCCATTTTGCCTGCATTTTCGATAAGGGCTGGCTTAACGCCTTCCTGCACCATTGCGTAACCTTCTTGTACATAGGTGCCAAAACAGCGGCTTGTGTAGAAACCGCGGCTATCGTTCACGACAATAGGTGTTTTCTTGATCTGATTTACATAATCAAGGGCGAGAGCACGGGTCGCGTCATCAGTTTTCTCACCAAGGATGATCTCTACAAGCGGCATTTTGTCCACTGGTGAGAAGAAGTGAATCCCGATGAACTGATGCGGGCGTGTGAAGTTTTTGGCGAGGCCTGTGATAGGGAGTGTAGAGGTGTTTGATGCAAACACAATATCATCACCAATTACAGCTTCTGTTGCTTCGGTAACAGCTTTCTTAATATCATCAGCTTCAAAAACAGCCTCAATAATCAAGTCACAGTCTTTAAGATCAGCATAGTCGGAAGTGGTAGTGATGCGCTCAAGAAGTGCTTCGCCTTTTTCCTTTGATACCTTGCCGCGACTTACGCCTTTTTCAACAAGCTTACGGCTGTAGTCTTTGCCTTTTTCTGCGGATGCTTCATCGCGGTCAAGAAGCACAACATCCATGCCTGCTTTTGCTGAAACATACGCAACACCAGCGCCCATCAAGCCTGCGCCGAGCATGCCAAGGCGTTTGATTTTCTTTGGTGCGTAACCTTCAGGGCGAAGGGAGCCTTTCTCAACAGCTTGCTTGTTGATAAACAAGGTGCGGATCATGTTGCCTGCAACCGGATCAGCGAGCAGCTTAACGAAATATTTGCTCTCAATACGAATAGCTGTGTCAAAGTCAACAATGCCACCTTCATACAGACACGACAGGATCGCCTGAATAGCGGGATAGTTATGCTGTGTTTGTTTTTGGGCCATTGCGTTCGCGCCAATGAAGGTTTGAACAGCTTTTGGATTCATGGCGCCAGCACCGCCCGGATACTTAAAGCCTTTTTTGTCCCAAGGGGCGAGGGCAGATGGTGTTTTGGCAACCCATGCTTTTGCTTTGGCGACAACCTCTTCGGCTGGTACCACCTCATTAAGAACACCAAGGCCTTGTGCCATCATTGGGTTCATTGGCTTACCAGTTGTGATTGTCTGTGCTGCGGCCTGAATGCCGACGATGCGTGGTAGGCGCTGTGTGCCGCCGCCGCCAGGAAGTAGGCCTACTTGGCTTTCTGGCATGCCTAGCTGAATTTTAGGGTTGTTAGCACAAACCCGGTAGTGACACGCAAGCGTAAGCTCTAGGCCGCCGCCAAGGGCAAGACCGTTGATTGCTGCGGCAAAAGGCTTTGTTCCTTCTTTTGCGAGAACCTTGCGGTTTTTGTCGCCAGTTTCCATTTTACGGAAAATACTGTTTAGGCGGAACGCCGCTTTAAATGCTTGCTCAGGTGTTTGGTCAGCACCAGCCGATGAGCCGAGCATATTGAGGTCAGCGCCAGCAACAAAAGCTGGCTTTGCGGATGTGATAACGGCGCCTTTAATGGCATCGTCAGAAAGTACTTTGTCGACACATGTTTCTAGGTCATCCATCAATTGAGCATTGATCACGTTCATGGATGCGTTTGGTAGATCAATTGTGAGAAGGGCAACGCCGTCACCGTCTACTTCATAGCGAATAGTTTCAGTCATTTTATATTCCCCAATCCTTAAACGCGTTCAATGATGGTTGCGGTGCCCATGCCGGCACCAATGCAAAGTGTGGCAAGTGCCGTTTCTTTACCGGAACGTTCTAGTTCATCTAGTACTGTGCCTAGAATCATTGCGCCGGTAGCGCCAAGAGGGTGGCCCATAGCAATTGCGCCGCCATTAACGTTGATGTCGCTGTGATCAATATCAAGGGCTTCCATAAAGCGTAGAACAACAGCAGCGAATGCTTCGTTGAGTTCCCAAACATCAATATCTGCTTTGCTCATGCCTGCCCGTTTCATAGCTTTTTCCGCCGCGAAGCTAGGGCCTGTAAGCATGATTGTTGGCTCAGAGCCCACTGAAGCCATGGACTTGATGCGTGCACGAGCTTTAAGGCCAAGGCGTTTGCCCATTTCTTTGGTGCCAACAAGTACAGCGGCCGCGCCGTCTACGATGCCTGACGAATTACCTGCATGGTGAACGTGATTGATGGCTTCAATCTCTGGATATTTTTGGATGGCAACATTGTCAAAACCAAATGCGCCCATGTCCGTGAAAGCAGGCTTCAGGCTGCCAAGTGATTGCATTGTGGTTTCGGCGCGCATGTGCTCATCATGATCAAGCACAACACCGCCGATTACGTCTTTAACTGGAACAATAGAGCCGTCAAACCGTTTTGCGTCCCATGCTGCTTTTGCTCGGACTTGGCTTTCAACAGAGTATGCATCAACATCATCACGGCTATAGCCATATTTTGTTGCGATAAGGTCAGCCGAGATACCTTGCGGCACAAAATAGTTATCAAAAGCAACTGCTGGGTCCGTTGGCCATGCACCGCCGTCCGAACCCATCGGGATACGGGACATGCCCTCAACACCGCCCCCGATCGCCATGTCTGCTTCGCCGGACATAACCTTGGCTGCTGCAATGTTAACGGCTTCAAGGCCGGATGCACAGAAGCGGTTTACTTGAAAACCTGCTGTTGTTTCAGCGTAACCAGCATTCATTGCAGCGACGCGTGCGATGTTCGCGCCTTGCTCGCCCACTGGCGATACGCAACCTAGAACAACATCATCAATGTGTGCTGTGTCGATGTCATTTCTATCGCGTACAGCTTCTAATGTTTGCGATGCCAGTTGGATTGGCGTGATTTCATGGAGCGCGCCGTCCTTGCGGCCTTTGCCGCGAGGTGTGCGGACCGCATCAAAAATATAAGCTTCAGTCATGTCCAAAATATCCCTTCAGGATTATCTATCTGAATTAGAAATTAGCGGCGCTAAGGGCCATAACATCGTCCGCACCAGCTTCTAGTTCTGCAAGCAGAGCTTTGGTTTCTGGTAGGCGGCGTTTCATGTAATAGCGGCCGGTTACAAGCTTGTTCTCAAAGAAGGTAGGATCGTCTGTGCCTTCGTCCAGTTTTTCGACAGAAATTTTTGCCATTTGTGCCCACTGGAACCCAAGAAGCACATGTCCAAACAGGTGCATGTATGGCGTTGAGCCTGCGCCGGCATTGTCTGGGTTACCCATTGCATTCTGCATCAGCCACATTGTTGCACCCTGTAGATCAGAAAGCGCACCAGATAGTGGTTTGATGAAGTCAGCTAGTTTTTCATTGTCTTTATTGTCGGATAGGAAACGACCTACATATTTAAAGAAGGCTTGGACGCCGCGACCACCATTCGCCGGAAGTTTGCGTCCTACAAGGTCTAGGGCTTGAATGCCGTTTGCACCCTCATAGATCTGAGTAATACGAGCATCTCGAACGAACTGTTCCATGCCCCACTCAGAAACATAGCCGTGTCCACCGTATACTTGCTGAGAGCTGGAGCAGAACTCGTACCCGCGATCCGTAAAGACGCCTTTCATCACGGGTGTTAGAATACTCACAATATCATCAGCCCACTGACGCTCTTCTTCTGTTTCAGCTTTGTGAGAGAGGTCGATAAGCAAAGCACACCATAGCGCTGATGCACGTGCTGCTTCATTGAAAGATTTGGCATTCAAAAGCATGCGGCGTACATCTGGGTGTACAATGATCGGGTCCGCAGCTTTATCAGTTGCCTTCGGGCCAGTTAGTGACCGGCCTTGGATGCGATCATTCGCATATTCTACAGCGTTCTGGTACGCGACTTCTGATAGGCCGTAACCTTGAACAGCAACGCCAATACGCGCAGCATTCATCATGATAAACATGGCGCGGAGGCCTTTGTTTGCTTCACCAATGAGGAAGCCTTTGGCTCCATCAAAGTTTAGCACACATGTTGAGTTGGCGTGGATGCCCATTTTTTCTTCAATGGAACCACATACCACGCCGTTGCGGTCACCAAGCGAGTTGTCGTCGTTGATATTAAATTTAGGTA
>JBFOLV010000350.1:0-2572 GCA_040830325.1 Kordiimonas sp.
ATATGCTTTACATTGTGAATGACGATAAGCCTGGTTTTATTGGTGCTCTAGGTTCTGTCCTTGGTAACACAGGTGTAAACATTGCGACATTCGCACTTGGACGTCGAATTGAAGGCGAGGAAGCTGTGGCTTTAATCGCAATTGATCAGCCAATGCCTGATGTTGTGCTTGACCAAATCTCCGCTTTAGCGCATGTGAAGCAGGCGAAAAGACTCTCGTTTTAGAGGGGCTAATTGACTGGACCTGTATGTACAAGGGAGAGACCCAATGAATGGGCCTTCGAAGAAAGTGGCGGGCAGTGCGTATGCCCGTCAGGCATTATTGCCTGAAGGATTTAGAGACCAACTAGCACCGTCAGCGGAGCAAGAGGCACATCTCGTGCGCAACTTGGTTGATACCTTTCTCTCCCATGGGTACGACAGGGTTTCTCCCCCTGTCGTAGAATATGAAGATAGTTTGCTTGTTGGGGCAGGGGCTACACGCGGACAGCAGATGTTCCGTGTTATGGATCCTGATACACAGCGTATGATGGCTGTGCGGTCCGATATGACTATTCAAACAGCGCGTCTGGCTGCTACCCGTCTGGCCGATGCACCGCGCCCTCTAAGGTTGGCTTATTCAGGCAGTGTGTTGCGGACTAAGGGTAGCCAGATTCGACCTGCTCGTCAGTTTATACAGGCAGGGCTTGAGCTTGTAGGCTGTGACAGCCTTGACGCTGAACTAGAAGTTATTGCCGTTGCCGTTGAGGCGCTTGGCGCTGTTAATATAACTGATATTTCAGTTGATCTTACAGTTGCACCACTAGCGCGCATGCTATGTGGTGAATTTGGTTTTGATGATACATCGACAAACCACATTCTAGAAGCGCTGGACGCAAAAGATATAGGCGCACTCGCTAAGCTGCCTGCTGATGCAAAAGATACGTTTGAGCAACTACTTGCAGCATCTGCGCCTGCTGAGCAAGCGGTGGAAATACTGCAAGGCCTTGCACTCAGCGGTGAAGCTGGTGAGCTTGTCGGGCGTGTCGCAGAGTTGGTCAAACTCCTCCAAGGACGTCTGCCTGACCTATCCGTGACTATAGATCCCTGTGAAACTCATGGTTTTGAATACAAAAGTGGCATTGGTTTCGCTTTGTTTGCGAAAGGTGGGAATAGTGAACTAGGGCGCGGTGGGCGCTATATGGTTGTCTACCCAGATGGTCACGCTGAAGAGGCGACTGGCTTTTCAGTTTATCTAGATAGTTTAATGGCTGCTTTGCCTCAAAGCTCAATGCCGGAAAAGCTCTACTTACCACACGGTACAAGTGTTGAAGATGGTGTAAAACTACGAAATCAAGGTTGGCGGACGATTCAAGGCTTGACTCAGGGGACAGATTCCCTGAAAGAAGCGGCTCGGCTTGGATGTAGCCACATATATTCAGAAGGTGCTAGCAAAGCACTTTAACGCTCACCCTAGGGTGAGATCCTAAACAAGGGGATTTGGCATGGGTAATGTCGTTGTTGTTGGTACCCAGTGGGGCGACGAAGGCAAGGGCAAGATCGTTGATCTGCTTTCAGAACGCGCGGACGTGGTTGCACGTTTTCAGGGCGGTCACAATGCCGGCCATACCCTCGTTATTGACGGTAAAGTTTATAAACTTTCGCTATTGCCTTCAGGTATTGTTCGCGGCGGTAAAGTTAGTGTAATCGGTAACGGTGTGGTTGTTGACCCGTGGGGACTTTTGAAAGAGATGGAAATCTTGCGCGGTCAGGATGTGGTTATCAACCCTGAGACCTTCCAAATTGCAGCCAACGCAACGCTTATTATGCCATACCACCGTGAGCTGGATGCGCTCCGCGAGGACGCGACTAAAGGTGTGAAAATTGGTACGACACGCCGTGGCATTGGCCCTGCATATGAAGATAAGGTGGGTCGCCGTGCACTTCGCGTATGTGACCTGCAATCTCGTGAGATTGTAGAAGCGCGCCTTGAGGTGGCTCTTACGCACCACAATGCTCTCCGTAAAGGGTTAGGTGCAGAAGCATTTGATTTGAAAAATGTTGCTGACGAATTGATGGCGCTTGCAGATGAAATCCTCCCATATATGAAGAATGTATGGAGCACGCTGGATGAAGCTGAAAACGCAGGTAAGAATATCCTGTTTGAAGGTGCTCAAGGTACGCTTCTAGATGTGGATCACGGTACTTATCCATTTGTGACATCATCAAATACTATTGCTGGCCAGGCAGCTGGTGGTACGGGCTTGGGCCCTTCTAGCCTTGATTATGTACTTGGTATTACGAAAGCTTATACGACGCGTGTTGGTGAAGGCCCATTCCCTACAGAGCAGGAGAATGAGATTGGCCAATTCCTTGGTGAAAAAGGTCATGAATTTGGTGTTGTAACTGGACGTAAACGTCGCTGTGGTTGGTTTGATGCAGTTCTGGTGCGTCAAAGCCTTAAAGTTGGTGGTGTAACAGGTATAGCACTGACAAAATTGGACGTGCTTGATGGCTTGGAAGAGCTTAAGGTCTGTGTAGGCTATAAGCATAACGGCGAAGTCGTTGATTACCTGCCATACGGTATGGAAGAC
>JBFOLV010000351.1:0-20312 GCA_040830325.1 Kordiimonas sp.
TGGCCATCAATATAGAGTGCAGAACCATCATCCGAGGTCAGGTACAGCGTGTAGGTCCCGCCTTCGACAACATTCAGGTTGCCAGTGTAACGGGCCGCAAAATCATCAGACGGACCGCCATCCCACAAGGAGCCACTACTATCGAAAGCGTCGAGCATATCCACCACTCCCGATTCGCTTGGAGTGCTAGAAAAGTCGATTTCTTCCAAGCCAGATATCCCGGACGTCAGTACAAAATATTCTGCATATAAGCTCATGATGCTGCCCGTTCTCCATTAATTCCGCTGTTACGCGGTTATTGTTTCCATTTGACGTCTACAGCGAGGCTCAGTTGAGGCAAAATTGTGTCTTGGCGAAAAAATGCCGAACTCTGCAAAAGCGAAAAACACGCTTTCGCTTTTGCACATAAGCATTCGCCTATGTTGACAGTGACCTGGAATTCGCTGTTCCGTGAGTGTTAAGTTTTACCATCCAATGATGGGATTGTGCTAAATTGCGCAACAGTTCAATCCGAGGCATTTGTTCGAAGCGCAAATAGGCAAAAAATGGCGAGGTAGACCACACCAATGAGCGGAAAACTGTCGAACACGGTCCGTGCACCTCAGCTCGCTCCACCCAGCACTCACATTTGGACTCAGAGCTTCCGTCGAGAATGAAGACCATCTACCCATTGAAACGGGCGCTCCCTTCAAACACTTTGCTGCAGACGAGTGTGAGTTACGGTAGGCGCTAACTTTAAGTAGGAAATAAGATGTATTTCAAGACTTTACACGAAGACTATGTCCGGCACGGCAGAGCTCTTTTAAATCCGGCATTCATCTCTCTGGCAGTGTACCGCTTGGGGCGTTGGGCGATGGGTAGAAAGTATAAATTTTGGCAGTTTTTGTTTCTGAAAGTCTATGCGTTCCTTAACTTCTTTGTCGCTAACATCACCAAAGTGTGGATTCCGTATCAAGTAACTCTTGGCGAGGGATTTCACATTATACATGCAGAAGGTTCTATTTCAATTCACCCGGACGTGGTCATAGGCGCGCGCTGCGGAATCATGCATAATGTGACAATCGGCACCAACATGCGTAACGGTGTTCCCGTAATCGGCGATGACGTATTTATCGGGGTCAACTCTACTATCCTTGGATCTATTAAGATTGGAGACCGGGTGAAAATCGGGGCAAATACAGCTGTGTCAACGAATGTACCATCGGATTCATTTGTCGTCGGGTCACCTGCAAAAATTTATCCCTCGCTAAACAAATTTTAAAGCAACCTTATGCAACGCTATTTTAAATTTCTCAAGATCGGGGATGTCGAACATATATCTGAGTAGGCGTCTCCATCTGTGTATCTGTATTAGAATAAGAGATATTTGAAATGGGGTATTCTCCTTTTTGGGGATACAAAACCGACCCTAGAAGCGCTCCGGCGACCAAGTATGTGACGGGCGTTAAAGACGAATTTGGGATTAAATCTATCAAATTTGTTGCCAGTATGATGGACAGGCCTGTCGTAACAAAGGAAACTTGAAGACGGCTGCGGCACAAGAATAATAGAATTAATGGGAGCGTCAGCATCCCAAACTGAATTATATAACCAAACCAACCATAAGCACCTATCAGGATAATCCAGATACCATCTGTTACACTTAGAGACAAACCAGTCACTGGATCATGAATTTGGGGGCGCCCCCAACTTCCCCAACCGAAAAGCAGCTTGTCTTTTGCTCGCGCAAGTAACGCATCCTCATGTGTAAGGCGATACTCCAATGATTGGGCACGGGCTGGATTGATTGATTCAGCGATCTCCAGAACGGAAATAGTAGGAATAAAACCGGCGCCGCGAAGCATTGGATACAGAAGAACCGTCACAGCCACACAGACAGCCAACAAAATCTGTACGCGTACTCCGGTTAAAATGAGTACAGGAGAAAACAGCAAAGCCAGAGAAAAAGCCCCCGTATTCTTGGACAAAAAAAGTATGAAAGTCAGCCAAATCGCGATCATCAACCATAATATCCTACGTGTCTGACGCCATAGAGCTAATGACGCCAGAACAGCCATAGAAATATAAATTCCTACCCTTAACCCGTGAGCCAGAAACACGATTGGGCGCCAAGAGCCATCTCTAAAATGTTGAAAAAATGAATGTGGAAAAAATCCATATAGCCAGCTGTTTAATTGTGGACTCATGCGAATTTCGATCAGCATAAGAGCTGAATATACCAAACCAAACAAACTTAATGCGCGAAGGATCTGAAAATGATGATCCGGTTTATTCAAAAAACGAACTGCTAGCAAGAATGGAATGACCGCAATAAGACCTTCCACAATTAACGAAAAAATGTCGTTCATTTTGAGGCCTGGTATCATAAGAGGACCATAAAATAACGGCTCTGAGTTGGTTGCGACGGTTGCAACGGAAGACAATATCAAACAACAGACAACCGCCCCAACTACCATGCAAAAACCGCGTATGGGGAGCAGCACAGGATCGACCCTCGGTTTTTCTGTCGTGTGCCTAAAGCTCCTGCCCTGAGTTCCGATATTATTCAGAAGCCATAGACTGAAAATCAGAACCGAGGCATTCGCGATGAGAGTCTTCTCTACCGGCGGCAGCAAAGGGAAATCCAAGCCCACACCAGTCGGCAAGAACAGATAAGCCCCTAATGTAGACCAAATTATTGCTTCAAATGTTCTGCACTTGCGAAATATTACAGCAATCACAAGTGGAGATCCGAGAAGTACAAGGTATGCCAATAGGTTGGGCATCAGAGCGGAAGCAACCTTTTTTCAGGGTTTGTCCAGTCGAACTCAGAATATGCTATTCTTCTTCGATCACTCAAAGCAATCTGAAACCTTCGCTCGATATCAGAGTTTGAACGACAGGGGACTTTCGATACACAAAGCACAAGACTTACAATGCTAATAATCTAGGATCAGGATACATTGATTTTTGCTTCGCTGCGTGTTTAGCGGCCCTAAAAACGGAACCGTGACATGAGCGACCTCTATTGGATAATCAACGAGCAGATGGCGAAGCTCGCCTTCTTCTTCCCAAGGTCGCACGGCAAACTGCGGGTTGATGACAAACGGGTATTGAACGGGATTATCACAATCAATCGCAACGGGTTGCGCTGGCGCGACGTCCTGGTAGGCCACAGGCCGCACAGAACGCTCTACAGCCGGTGGAAGCGTTAGAGCGAGAAGGCTTTCTTCGCCAGGATATTGGCCAGCCTCGCTGGCGAGCTCGACGAAAAGAAGACTGCCATGATCGATGTGACCTACTTCAAGGTATACCGCACCGCGACCAGTGTGGCCGCGAAAAAGAGGGCACGGCTGTCTGATCGGGCGCACCAAGGGCGGCATGAGTACCAAGCTGCATGCTATCTGTGAAAGCCGGGGGCGTCCGCCAACCTGTTCGTTACCGCCGAGCAGGTCAGTGATTACGTCGGCGCCCGGGCTATGCTCAGCAGCACACCAAATGTGGGCTGGCTGCTCGATGATCCCGGTTATGACACCGGCTGGTTCCCAGATGCGTTGAAAGACAAAGGAATGGAGTTCGTCCCGAATTCCGGACAGTTTGATTATTGATCCTATGCAGCGGTTTTCCAAGCCATGTTTTTATAGGCTGGCGCGGGAGTTTGGTAGCCGATGGCTGAATGCCGCCTCAGTCGGCTGTCGAAGACCTCAATGTATTCGAAGATCGCAGCCTTTGCCTGGTCGCGCGTTTTGAAGCGCTCCCGATGAACCAGTTCATTTTTCAGTGAAGCAAAGAAACTTTCCATTGGTGCGTTATCCAGTCATTCGCCGGTTCGGCTCATTGATTGGATGATCTTCGCAGACCCGGGCAGCGCGTGGTATTCGCTGCCTGCATGTTGAACGCCCCCGATCCGAATGGTGGATGAGCCCAGGAATGGGGCTACGGCGCCCCAGGGCCATGTTCAGGGCATCACAACACAGTTCGAATCGCAGATGATCGTCCACATGGCCCAAACCACGATTTCACGCGTGGCCATGTCCTTGAAGACGGCAACGTAGAGCCATCCTTCGTTCGTATCGACGTAAGTAATGTCAGCGAGCCAAACCCAGTTCAGAACTGGTACAATTGAACTGTTGCGTCAACAGATTTGGCGAGGGTTTAAGGCTGTGATTACTGTCTGTGGTGCGCGGCTTTCGACGCTTCTGCAGGCGCGGAGAGACCCGGTTTTCTTGCATTATTCTGGCCACACGCCGCTCGGATGTATAGGCCTCATTGGCGATCAGATCACGGTGTATGCGCTTTGAGCCATATCGCTTCTTACTTCGAGAGAAAGCCGCTTTGATCTTGTCCAGCAGGCCTGTGTCCCGATCATCGCGCAACTTTTGCCGCTGATTGCGGGCTGGTTGCGACTGAATAGAACCTTGAAACCAACTGCGGTCGATCACCAGAATGCGGCACAGCAGGAAAATGGGATAAAGGGCCTTATGGGCAACGACAAATACATGTTTCGCGGTCAAGTTTTCACTACCCTTGAGCAAAAAAAGCGGATGCTTTCTCGAGGATTTCATTTTCCAACTTCAAACGTTTGTTTTCCTTCCGCATCCGCCTGCTGCCTGCGCAATGCCGCCTTTGATCCTGCCGCTTCGATCTCCAAGCGCCACGTCTTCAACTGCGAGCTCGTCATTCCAAGCTCCTTGGCAACGCCGCCTTGTGCGGCACCAGGCTTATAAGGCCGACCAACAGCTGCGGCTTTGAACTCATCTGTGAACGTCCGTCTCGAGCCCCATTCCATGCTCCTTTCGTGGACAGGGGTAATTTACAACGGTGTCCGGGAGCAGAGGCGAAGTTCAGAATACGCGCTTACACCTCTGGCCGAAAGCAACGCAAGACACCGATCAAATACGACAAGCGGCGAAACCGCATCGAGATTATGTTCGGAAGGCTGAAAGGCTGGCGACACGTTGCAATCCGACACGACAGGTGCCCAAAGGTCTTCCTATCTGCAATCGCACTCGCCGCAACCATCATATACCGGTTATGAATCCTGACCCCAAAGTGACATGGACAACCTATTCTAGTCATGAAGCCACTCCACCCGAAACTGCAAGGTTTATCGGTCGTCAGTAGAAACTACTCCACAAATGGTAGCCCTAAGAAATCAAAAATAATAATTCATTGAACAGATAACGCACTATAAATTACACTCTAATTAGCCAAATTCTGCGATTCCGCGTCTATAAGGCAGAGGTATGCGGGTAATATACCTACTTCGCCTTCAACATATTTACATTTCCAGAGGGGTTTATATGAAGCGCATTATTATTGGGTTTGCCACAAATATGTCAAGACATAGCACAGCGATATTTCTTCGATCTGCGCGTAAAAGTCATCCCGATAACACCGATATATGCTTAATCACAAATCAAATGAAAGACATCAAGGACATTGTTGAAGAAACTGATGCAATAATATTTTACACTCCGTCTACTTATAGCCCTAAAACAGGAAAAAGCTCAAAACTGCTTAATAGATGGGTGATTCACCAGATGCGCTTACTCTATAATCTGGGCCTTTTAGGACGTATGCCCGAAGCAGTTTCTGGTTATCATACGATGCTGGAGGCTTGGCATCATCCACATTTTGCGCGTTGGATCGCATATCTCAGGCTATTGAACCTCTTCGGCCACCGATATTATAAAGTCTTTCTAGCAGACGTAAAAGATATAGCTTTTCAAGCAGATGCATTTATGGACGTCACCCCACAGTCTGTTTCTCTTTATCGTGAGAGCTATACATTTGAAAATGAATACTACAACCGCGAATGGATAATCAAAGGCTTTGGTCAAAGGTCTTACGAAAAAATAAAGAATGAACTTCCTATCTGCGTAGGTACTATGGCAGGTTCACCGACAATAACAGCTTCTTTGATAAGTGAGTTTGTTGGTTTATTTGCACGTTCTCCATTTCGCACTATCGAACAAGGGATCTTTAATCACGCTCTGTTAAACGGGCACTTTGAAACTTCTGTGACACAGATCGACAACTTCTCGGGCGCGTGTGCGACAATGGCTGGAAAAAAAACAGACGACATGTTGGAGATTGTAGGACAGCATATTGTTTTAAAGGAAAGCGGGTCCATTGTGCCAGTACTACATGGATATGATCGGTATCCTCATTTTGAAGAGTTTATCTACAATCAGTATATAAACTTGTAAGTTTATTGGGTTTGGTGACCCAACTCATCGAGGCGACCACAGAGGCTGGCAGCTCATTCAAACAAAGATAGGCCATGAAACGCAAATTTCGACAATCCCTTATTAGGTGGGTAAAATGCATAACTCAGCTTGATCAGCCCCACCTGTGTCAACGGCGGAGCAAAAGTTGTCCACTGTTTGGGTGACCGGCACCTTGGTCCGTCAGGCCCATCTTTTCTGCGTGTTAGGAGTTTTGCCGAGCCTTGCTCCGCGCCAGACGGTAGCTTTCTCCGTTCATCTCCAGGATGCTGACATGGTGTGTCAGCCGGTCCAGCGAAGCGCCTGTCAGGCGCTCTGATCCGAATGTTTCCGTCCATTCGTCGAAGGGCAAGTTGCTGGTGATCAGGATGGAGCTGCGCTTAAGGGTTTCACAGCGCAAAGCGCAATCAGAGTGCTCTGGGTCGCCGCCTGTTTGCACCAGCAACCATCATCTCGATGGATCGGAGCCAATAACGCATCAACAATCCACAATGGACTAGTTCAGTTGGGGAGGCTCAGGTCGTTCCCGCATTTAACCCGACAGATAGAGATAGGCACTGCAAGAGCCTCGTTTTAACCTTCTGTAAGTAGCCCAAAAAGAACTTCAGCCTGCCTCTTAATATTGAACTCCGCTTCAACAAAGTTACGCCCTTCTTCTCCCATCTTTTTACTAAGTACTGGATCTGAAATTACCTCTTCTAACCGCTTCGCGAGCAAGTTAGTATCACTCGGCGGAACAATAAATCCGTTCTCACCATGCTTTACAAGCTCTGATACACCAGCCACCTGCGTCGCTATAACTGGGATACTGCTGGCTAACGCCTCCATCAATACGACAGGCACGCCTTCGGCAAAGCTTGGCAAAACCAAAACACTAGACTGGGCAAGATATTCCGCCACACTTTCTTGATCTCTATAGCCTATAAAATTAACCGCGTGGGATATGCCAAGATCGTCAACTTGTGCTTCTAGTGCTGCGCGCTCTGGACCATCACCAATTAATGTAAGAATAGCATCTGGGTAAACAGTGACAACTTCTCGAAAAGCATCTAGCAAAATTGATACGCCTTTTATTGCAGCAAGGCGGCCAACAAAAAGAACTGCCCGACTAGGCACCTTTTGTCGAGCGCGGCTATAGCGTTCAAGCTCGACACCACAGTGAACTATCTTTAGTTTATTCCAGTACTTTTGGTGTGAAAACAACATAGCTTGTGATCGACAGAATTTACTAATGCAAACGGCAAAATGCGCTTGTGCAATTTTTTCATCTATTGCCCATCTTCGGGGTTCATAGAATATGTCAGGCCCATGTATCGTAAAGCTAAAGGGTATATTGATCATCTTTGATGCTAACATTACGACTGTACAGCTTGAGCTACCAAAATGATCGTGTAAGTGTTCAACCTTTTGCCTTATCAGAAAATGAGCAAGAATTCCCGCCTCAAGAAAGTAAAACAGTTGATATAAATTATTTTTTGCACCTGGCGCACGGGTCTTCCAAGCTAGTGCAAGTGCCGCAAACCAATGTTTTGGCTGCCGAGCTAGAATATTCAGATGCACCATCAGAACGCGATGTGGCGCACGAGCATTTTCTAAGATGCAAAAGGTATTTTTTGCTTCATTGTTCTGATCCTCCCCAACTATGGTATCCAATGGCGGTCGGCGTACTGTGCATGTCGAGACCTCAAGCCCCAATGCGCGCAACTCCGCTACTTCTCTCTGAATAAATGTATGCGAAACCTTCGGGTATTCACCCGTAAGGTAGGCGATACGTTTTTTTGTTAGCTTAGCCATCTACGTAAAAAATTCCCGCCTTATGTCGGTATATTAGAGGCCCCCTAAATACAGAAAGATTACTTGTGCGCTCAATACTATTTAACAAATGCAACACCTCCAAAGAGTACTCGTATAACATCATAATGAATCCAGACGGACAATGCGCCCACGCTAAGCCCCAAGATCAGGAAGATAGCATCGTGCCACGGATTCCAAGCCGCATAACGCTTTGCAAATATTTGGGTGAGAGGGCAGGTAATAAGTGTAGAAAATCCCGAGGCGAGAGCAACACCGGCAATACCCCAGATTTGCACTCCCAAAAATAATGTAATTGACTGTACAAACGCTGTTGAGATCAGCAAAATCATAAACCGTCGCGAATCTCCTTCCGCCAATAGCACACCACTATGTGTGCTCAATACGATATTGGGTACGGCGGAAACGCTTACCAAAACGAGAATTGGACCAGCCAATAAATATCTTGAATCATAAAGCTCGCCAACCAACCAAACCCCCGAAATCCCTAGTGCTGCATTGAGAATGAGCATTGCTCCGATCAACATAAACCGAGCTCTAAATAGATTGTGCTGATTGTCTTTACTCGCCTTTGGTGGTTTATGTTTGTACAGCGGGAAAATTACACGCTCTGCTACAACTCGGCACAACATCAAGGGAAAACTCGCTAGAAAAAATCCAATATTATACACCCCCAATTGTTCAAAAGAAGTAAATTTTCCGAGTATAGCGCGATCTCCTTGACCGATCAGAAAGCCACAAGCTGTGCTGAGAAGTATCCATTTTCCAAATTTAATGAGTTCTCTTGCGGCTGATCGTTCCCACAGAAATTTGTTGTTTGGACCAGACAAAAATCTTCTCTGAAAAATGAGCTTTAAAACTTCACCCAGAATATCACCTATCACTAGCGCCCACACTGATCTAAAAATAAGCGCCAATGCAACCAAAGTAGTCAACGTAATAAACTGTGAACCTATCTCTATAGCCGTGACACGGCCGAGCATGAGCCTTCGATTTGCCGTTACCGCTTTGGTCGGTTGAAAACCGCCGACGAATGCACTGATACCAGCCACTGGCAAAAGCTGCAGCAGAAGTTGGTCATCATAGAAAAGCGCGGCGGGCCAAGCCAGAAGGCAGGCGCCAAACCAAAGAAGGCCGCCTCTTATGACTTGGATTGTCCAGGCTGTGTTCAAAAAATTAGGATCCTCTCCACGTTCATGCTGAATGATGGATAGGTTAATGCCAGTATCTGAAAAAAGCGCTAGGCCGACTAAGAAAACCTGAACAATCGCCATTAGACCGAAAGCTTCCGGGAACAGAATTCGAGTCAGAATAAGATTGCCTGCTAGGCGCAAACCCTGAGACGCTATTATCCCTGAGCTCGCCCATAACGATCCCCTGATCGCTTTGGCTTTTACGGTCTCTCCTAACAGCGGGAAAAGCAGTCTGTTAATCATAGTCTTGAAACGGTTCCGAAACCCGAATGCTTACGATTCATATCAAAATCACACAGATAAAACCTTACATAATTTTTGAACTGCCGGATAATCCACCTTGCCAAGTGAAGTACGGGGAAGCGTCGCCCCTGTGTATATTTTCCTTGGCTGCATATGGGCAGGTAGGGCCAGGCTGATTTTTTGCTTTATTTCCGACTGCGTAGAATCTGCCTGAAGAACACAAAGAGCAATTATTTCCTTCCCCATAAAAATGTTCCCCCGAGAAATAACGGCAACCTCTTCGACACCATCTAGTGACGCTATAATGTTTTCGACTTCATTGAGGCTAACGTTGATATCCATGACTTTAACCAAGCGATCTCGCCGGCCTATGAAATATACATATCCAGATGTATCTAGGTAGCCAATATCGCCCGTTGCCACAGCCGGTTGATCTGACACAATCGAGCGCGTTTGCCTAGTTTTATCAAGGTCATCCAGGTAACGATCAAAACTACCAGCACCGACATGCACAATTTCGCCCTCGCTTTTAGGGGGCAACTCGCGTCCGTTTTCATCTACTATTATAATTTCAACGCCTTTGACCGGACGACCAAGGCTACTCTCCGAATCTCGCAGGTCTTCGGGCCTCAAACAACAGCTTCGAAAAGTTTCCGTTAACCCATAGTTGAGAAGTATTCTTGCATCCGGGACACGATCCTTCAGCATTTGATAAAGCCTGCTTGAGAAGGGGGATCCTGTAGAAATCAACATTCTTACATTGGATGTGTCCACACTTTCAAAACCGGAAACCCCCATGAGTAAACCAGTATAAAGAGAGGGTACTCCCGCAACGACACTTGGTTTATGCTTGTCGATTGCTCGACTGACTTCAATCAGCGAGGAATTGTCTGGCAAAATAATCGTATGTCCGCAGACCAAACCCGCCAACATCTGATTCCAGCCATAATCGTGGCTCATCGGGATAGGCACCAAGATACGCTCATGAGATGTATAGCCAAGATCTTCTGATATCCTACAAGTGCTGGAGGAAAGAGTTATTCCTTTCTGCACAACACCTTTTGGGGTGCCAGTCGAGCCGGATGTGAAAACTGCAGAAGCATCGACGTCCCCGGAAATTTCTCGCTCTGGCAAGGGGTTAGGCGACCCTAAAAGAGTGCGTAGTACCATTTCGTCAACGACGAGTTCCGGATGATGACGGCTTTGAATATACCTTAAGTGATTGGACGGGGATTTGGGGGATAATAGCATCGGCAGCCCCCCTTGGGCCCAAACCGCAAGTATTAATGCCATCATCTCGGGACTATTGGGTAAACAAATAAGCACTCTGGGTTGTTCCAAATCGACGGTTGAAACGATTTTCATTTGCTCGAGCTTTCGAGCTATTCCGCCAGCAATCTGTCCCAATTGCCCGCGAGAGAGCCTTCGTTCTCCATGAATGACCAACAGATCATCAGGAGCATCATGCAGTCGAGTTAGGTACGCCTTATAAGGATGAACCATAATGCAATCCATAATTACCTGTTACCAATGCACTAAACCATGAAAAAGCAGTGTGCGAATTTTGTCTATGTCTCCCCTAGCCACACTGCAAGTGTCCGAAGGAGTTTTACAATATTGGAGTAGTTCTAGATCAGCATTGTACTTGGTGGCTCTGAGATCAAACCTCACAACCAATGAGTGACATTTATGATAAAACTACCAATCACATCCTTCTGGCTGCAAACTTCAACAGTCCGCACCTTGACTATTTATCGAACAAACACGCTCATACCACCTTAAAGAAACCGCATATGATGCATGCATGCGCAATCAAATGAGTCCTTAAGATACATATGAAAATCACTTTTGTAGGCCCTTACCCAAACCTTTCCGGCGGCGTACGCGTTATAGCAACGATCGCAAACAAGCTGCAGGACCGTGGTCATGATGTTTGTGTTGTAGCTCCCAGGGAAGCCCCCCCGACGAAATTGGACTGGTTAAGAGCTCTAAAAAAGGGCAGGCGACCACTAAGAGCGCACCAAAAAAATCACTATGATCATATGGATGCACGTTTGATCTTATTGGAGCATTCCGGGCCGATTTCAAATGATGATGTTCCGGACGCAGACGTCATCATTGCAACTTGGTGGGAAACTGCATTTTCTGTCACACATTTTTCACCTAGCAAGGGCAGGAAATTCTATTTCATACAAGGGCACGAAGTCCATGACTTCCTTCCCAACCATATTTCCGCAGGTAGCTATTATCTTCCTCTGAATAAGATAGTTGTTTCCAGTTGGTTGGAGAAATTAATGAAAGAACGGTACGCTGCACAGAATGTAACTGTTGTTCCCAATAGCGTCGACACCTCTTTGTTTCACGCCCCATATCGACAAAAACAGCCCCATCCTACGATCGGCTTAATGTATGCAAATGATCCGCTTAAGGGGCTGGACGTAAGCCTAACAGCAATAAACTTAATTAAGAAAAAGCACCCAGATCTACAGGTGGTTTCGTTCGGAGCACATCCCACTCAAAGAGCAATGCCTCTGCCAAGCGGGGCGACCTATATCATCAACCCGCCACAGGATCAAATCAGACAGATCTACGCGAATTGCGATGTATTTATCGCTGGAAGCTATGCTGAAGGGTTTGGTTTGCCCATCCTTGAAGCCCTTGCATGCCGTAGTCCGGTGGTGGCAACACGAACAGGCTGTACCACCGATGTAATTGAAGAAGGGCAAAACGGTTTCATAGTAGATGTAGGAGATGCTGCTGGAATGGCCGACAAGGCATGTAAAATATTGAGCCTGACGAATGAAGCGTGGATGCGCATGTCCACGACTGCGCGAAAAAGCGCAACTAGCTACAGTTGGGAAGACGCCGCGGTATTATTCGAAAAAGCTTTAATGGATGAACAATAACCGTGAAAGCGTCATATTTTGCTAGAGCCGAGGAAGATACTCAACTTAATTTGACAACGCAGGCTACGGATCATCTGATTCTAGAGTACTCTGAGCAACATAATTTCAGGTATCTCCAACAATGCTCGACCAAGCCACACTAACGGATCGCCACATGCATATATCAAAAGAAAAAATTCTAGTTTACCTACTGGAGAACGGTGCTGCTACCTCCCCTCTTAATGCAGATGATGCTTTATTTTCTTCCGGCCTTCTAGATTCAGTAACGATGATGAACCTAATCATGTTCATCGAAGAAAATTGTCGATTTCAAATACAGCCCCAGGATGTCACACTTGAAAACTTCGATACAGTTTCAAAAATTATAGGATATATCAATGAACAGCCCTAATACATTGGAGCGTTCAAAGACTGATCGAATACTATCACAAGCAGCCGCAGAGTTTGGGACACCTACTTATGTTTACTTCAATTCAATAATTCAGAATCGCGTAGAACAACTAAATAGGACTCTTGGGCAGTACTTTTCACTTTCATATGCGGTTAAATCTAATCCAAACCCGAGCTTGCTCAACGCACTTAGCAATTACCTCGACCTATTAGACATCTCTTCAATAGGCGAAATGCAACTCGCTACGAATGCTGGATGGCCTTCAACGCGAATAAGCTTCACCGGCCCCGGCAAAAGGGACTATGAACTCAAGGAGGCCATATGTGCAGGAGTTGGCGAGTTAGTCGTTGAATCACCGCAAGAAGCATATCGCGCAAATGCTATTTGTGCCTCGATAAATATGACACAAGATATTCTGTTGCGTATAGCGCCCCCAATGGTTCCCAAAGGATTTGGTGATCAAATGGCGGGAAAACCTTGTGCCTTTGGTATCGACTACGAGGTAGTAGAGGAGTTGTTGCCAGAAATACTGGCATTGAGTCACCTAAATCTTGTCGGGCTTCATATATACTCGGGAACCCAGTGTCTTGTTGACGAGGCTATTTGTGAGAACTACAGACAATTCATCGGTATTTTTCGCAGTATTTGCGAGCGCTTCAACTTATCGCCTCGAAAGTTAATTTTTGGGTCGGGTTTAGGGTTGCCGTATCATGATTCTGACAAAGACTTAAACCTAGAGAATATCTCCAAAAACATTTCTGCCGATCTTATCGCAATGAAGTCAGAGCCCCGCTATACCAATACACAACTAGTACTTGAGCTTGGGAGATACCTAGTGGGGCCTGCTGGCTACTTCCTGACGCAAGTGGTGGCAACCAAACTCTCCCGAGGTGTACAGATCGCAATCTGCGATGGTGGGATGAACAATCATCTTCCGGCCTCTGGGAACTTCGGAATGGTTATCCAGCGCAATTACCGCATGCACAAAGTAGGGGACAAAGGAGCAGAAGAAGAAACTAACCTGACAGGCCCTCTATGCACCTCCATTGATCGTATTGCAAACAAGATATTGCTGCCAAAACTAGAACCTGGAGACCTTATCGCTATACACAACA
This sequence comes from Kordiimonas sp., assembly GCA_040830325.1. Classification (GTDB taxonomy): domain Bacteria; phylum Pseudomonadota; class Alphaproteobacteria; order Sphingomonadales; family Kordiimonadaceae; genus Kordiimonas. The sequence goes on from JBFOLV010000351.1 coordinate 13,870, forward strand.
GTGGCGCATATGGATTAACTGCAAGCCCCATTCATTTCATCAGTCATAAAATTCCACGAGAAATTCTAGTTCAAAAAAATCAACTGCAAAACATAAGTCGCTCTTGGGAGAGTTTTCCTTGAACGAACGCCTCTCAACCAACTCCAAGAACGGTAGGGTTGCTCCTGCTTCGACTCCGCTTGTTTCCGTCGTAATGCCAGTTTTTAATTGCCAACCATATCTAAGTGACGCCATAGATAGTATTTTAAAACAAAGCTTTAAAGATTTTGAACTCATAATTATCAACGATGGCTCAACAGATGAAACTTTGAATATCGCAAAAAGATTTTCTCGAACAGATAACCGCATTTCGATAATTGATACTCCGAACCAAGGTGTTGTCGCTGCGATAAATACTGGACTGAATTATGCCCAAGGAGAAATAATAGCGCGCATGGATGGAGACGACATTTGTCTGCCTGATCGTTTTCAAAAACAAGTAGACTATCTTGCGAGAAATAATGATGTCGTTGCCGTAGGTGGTCAGATCCTACTTATTGACCCACAAGGGCGTAAACTAGACATACTTCCACTGCCAACAAAGCATAAAAAAATTGATGCCGCGCATATGGCAGGCATCACCGCAATGACCCACCCTGCCGTCATGTTCCGTTCCGCTGCGCTCGCAAAAGTACTGGGGTACAGAAAGGAAGTAATACATGCCGAGGATATCGATCTGTGGCTCCAACTAGCTGAAGTTGGCCACCTTGCCAATTTAGACGATGTCATTCTACTTTATCGTCAACATCAAACAAGTATAGGTTATACGAAAAGAAAAGAGCAGGTTCTCTCGTGCTGGCGGGCTGCGCAAGACGCTGCTACTCGGCGACATCAGGTCTTCGATATGCCCCCTCCTAACAAAACCCTACTAACCCCAAAGGACGACATTTATCTCCGGTGGGGCTGGTGGGCATATCAAGGTGGACACATCGCAACAGCACGATACTACGCTATCAAAAGGATTTCTCAAAACCCACTCCGCGTAGATGCTTGGCGGTTAATGTATTGTGCTTTTCTAAAAAAACCTTTTACGCATAAATAATTGCGTGACGAGTGGGTTTGATAAAATTATCGATGGTACAGGCCTCAAGCAAAACAAAAATGAAGGAACCATGTCCACAGATAGATTGCTTTCTTATTTCTTAGCTGCATCCATTGCGCTGTATGCCACAAGCTTGCTAGCGATGCCAATCGTTTACGATACAGCACATCTAGGCGATTCTCTTTTTATCCTCAACAGTGGCTGGAGAGTTTTTCAGGGACTAACCCCCGGCATCGACTACAACAGTTTTTATGGTGGATTAACCGCACAGTATGTCGCGCTCAGTTTCGAAATTTTTGGACCAAAAGTACACGCCCTAGACTTTGCTCCCCTACTACAATTCGCCTCTTTAGTCCCGCTGATATTAGCCGTAATGCTTCAGCGTAGCAGCGTTACTGCAATTTGGGTAACCCTGGCTTTGACGGCAACTATAATTTTAACTCGCGCACCATTTGAGGAATATACTGCATTAACCGAACTGGTTTCTGCACATTCCTTCTCATACAATAGGCTGGGACTGGCACTCAGTATAGTTGTTCTTCTAACCGTATTATTACCAAAGGCTTCAAGGCACTTTGACGCATTCATCGGTTTGGTGGGCGGGATAGCCATTGCCTTAGCTCTACTTACAAAATGGTCGTTCATCACCATATTGCCGCCTGCAATTTTAGCGCTTGCCCTTCAACGCCGTGGATTTGCCCTCGGAGGGCTCCTCTTAGGTATCATGCTCGGGTTCTTTGCTCTCGATCCTACCGGTCAGCGATTTTTAGGCACATTAAGCTATGTCAACGATGCCGCTAGTGCTGAAAACGGATTAGGGGGGTTGTCGGGGCTCATATTTAAAACCCAGAGAGTGATATTAAGCCATTTTCTTGTAATATTAATCGCAGTTGTAGCTTTATACTATTCAATACGCTCCAAGTCACAAATGGCTTGGAGCTGGGGCATCAGTGCCTTGTTAATGATTGGCGGGCTAGGTGTCTCTTCTTTGTTAATGGGACCGTTTGGTCTTATTGGCCACCAAGTTACGCTGATCGCCGCGGTATTCGTGTTAATCTGCGCAGAAAATATTAGATTATCTGAAATCGCTTCAACAGATCAAAAATCAGTCGTAATTGCTTTTGCTAAAATTTTATGTATTGCCGTTATCCTCCCTCACCTTAGCAACGCTTTACTTGTGACAGGCGCTTCCTTTGGAAACCGTGACCAGGGGTTGATTGCTGAGGGCCCGATGTCTGAATATTTGCATAGGCACACAGACACAATTCCCAACCAAAACATGGCTTCACAAGTAGCCACAATGATTTCCGAACGAGGGTATATCTCGCGCGATTTGGAATATCTCGTCTTTGTGGACGGGCTTACCGCCATCCAAACACTTACAGAAAATAATCAATATGGTGTTATCGCGGAAGGGCTCATGAACTTTGAGTTTGCTACCAATTCCCTACCTGTCGTCGGCTATCCCTTGTGGGCTCGCCCCTCCTCGCCGGAAATACTAAGTACAAACACTCTCCCCAAAACCGCAGATATTGTCCTTCTGTTAAGGCAGGGCGAAACAGAGCTCGGGCCAATATTGCGGGAACGTATGGGGGAAGAGTTCCAAATCTGTCAAGAAACCCCGATTTGGAGTATTTTCAAACGTGTAGACTCTGGCACCATCAAGTGTGCTAACAATTAAGCGCAGTGGAGATGTATCACATTGAATAGAAGCATTCCCTTTAACAAGCCCACATTAATCGGCAAAGAGGTATCCTATTTACGTGAGGCCATTCGCAGGGGGCAACTATCGGGTGACGGTCATTTCACAACTCTGTGCAACGGTCAGTTAACTGAATTAACGGGCTCACGCAAAGCGCTACTAACTCATTCTTGTACCGCAGCTCTCGAAATGGCCGCTATCCTTTGTGACTTAGAACCAGGAGACGAAGTCATAATGCCTTCGTTCACATTCGTTTCCACAGCCAACGCCGTGGTTTTACGCGGCGCAGTACCGGTCTTTGTGGATATTGATCCTGTTACACTCAATATAGACACAAATTGTGTCGCAGCCGCCATAACCTCCAAAACCAAAGCTATCTTTGCTGTTCACTACGCCGGATTTCCTGCAGATATGGACAGGTTAGCGGAGATTGCCCGGGTACATAAATGTATCTTAGTTGAAGATGCCGCACAGGCGATAGGATCCACATATAAGGGCCGCCTCTGCGGCAGCCTTGGCGATTTAGCTGCTTTCAGCTTTCACGAAACTAAAAATATTATCAGTGGCGAAGGAGGCGCATTGACTATCAACCGAGAAGATTTTTGCGACCGGGCTGAAATTATTCGCGAAAAAGGCACCAACCGCTCACAGTTCTTTCGCGGAAGCGTCGATAAGTATACTTGGGTTGATATAGGGTCGTCATTTTTACCCGGGGAGTTAATCGCATCCTATCTATACGCACAGTTAGAAATGGCAGAATTAATTAAGATCCGTCGCCTTGCAATTTTTGACCGATACATGGAGGCTTTTTTACCACTTTCCACTGAAGGTCGCTTACAAACACCGCGCTGGTCTGATGAAGTTACAGGCAATGGCCACATGTTCTATCTTCTTCTTCGTGATATCGATGATCGCGATAGTTTCATTGCCCATTTAAAAACTGAGGACATAACTGCACCCTTCCACTACATCCCTCTACACAGCGCTCCTGCCGGGCAACGATATGCTCGTGCAGAAGGGACCCTTAATGTAACAAATCGCACTTCCGAAACTCTTGTCCGCCTACCCATGTTTTTTGAAATTGGGCCTGAAGTTGAGAGGGTTATTGATGTCGCCATGTCATATTTAGATCGTGGTTGATAGATTGCCTCAGGGAGAAAAAATAAGCATCGTGTCCCCTATTTATGGGTGCCGTGATTGTCTCGAAGCTCTGGTTGACGCAACATGGGCGGCTTTCGATAAATCTAACCTCGATTGGGAGCTTATTCTGGTAGACGACCGCGGACCGGACGATCCTTGGCCGCTAATTTGTGAAATTGCGGACAAGCATCCGCGAGTTCGGGGTATTCGCTTATCCCGCAACCATGGGCAACATTTGGCGATTTGGGCTGGCCTCAAGGAAGCACGGGGAGACTGGGTCGCCGTGATCGATTGCGATCTACAAGATGACCCAGCGATTATCCCTGATCTATGGAAGCAAGGGGTTTCTGAATACACACATGCAGTGCTCGTTGATCGAGGCGAGTGGAAAGACACCGGATTACGTCGATTAGCCTCGAACATATTTGTACGTGTGATGGACCTACTATCCGGTGTAAAACTGAATAACAATGTAGGTAATTTCGGCCTCTATAGTCGCCGCATGGTCGAAACACTTCTACTCTTCAAAGATAAGGAGGTTTTTTTACCGCTTATGGTATCGTTGACTGGACTACCGCAGACTATGTTTAAGGGGCAAAGCCGGGCTGATAGAATTGCGGGGCAAAGCTCGTACAACTTTCGCAGGTTACTTCGTGTGGCCATTGCCATCGTGATCCGGTTTTCGGATAGACCGCTTAAACTCAGTGTCTTGTTGGGGATAACACTCAGTGGGTTTTCCGTCGTTTTTTCGCTGTTGTTACTTGCAGCATGGATTACTGGCGCCTTTACAGTTCCTGGCTGGACTAGCTTGATTTTGTCCGTTTGGTTTCTGGCAGGGCTTATATTAGCGGTTTTAGGGGTGCATGGATTTTACATCGGGCGCATTTTTGCCGAAGTACAAAACCGCCCGCGCATCCTAATCGAAGAGCGCACGCCGCATGAAAATTCAACTGCTAGTTCGACACCAATGGATATAAATTTGTGATACTTAGCCACGCAGAAATTGTTAGAGTGATGCGTTACGGAGTAGTTGGTCTGTTCACAAACGGGACTATCTATCTGATATTTTTGGGATTGATCTGGAGTGGATTGCACCCCGTCCTTGCCTCCGGGTTATGTTATGGTATGGGTGTCATCTTTTCGTATATCTTAAACCGGCGGTGGACATTCAACAGTCAAAGCCATCACAAGCATGACGCTCCGCGATTTGTACTCGCTTATGCTTTAGGCCTGATAATTACACTAGTGTCTATGACTGCCTTAATAAAGTTTGTGGCTCCAGAGCTAGCTCAGCTCGCAACTGCGCTAATTACCGCGATCGCTATTTACAGTTGTCTGCGCATTTTTCGATTTGGGGAATCAGCTCTACCTAAAGAGGATTTGAGGTGACGCGCATCGCAATCTTACAACCAAATTATATTCCTTGGCGGGGTTACTTCGATCTCATTAACCAAGTTGATATTTTCGTATTCCTTGATGATGTGCAATATACAAAACAGGATTGGCGCAATCGTAACAAAATCTGCATTCGCAAAAGTAGTCCAAATTGGTTAACGATTCCTGTTCATACAAACAGTCTCGACCAACTTATAAATAGCGTCTACATAAACAACAAACTACCTTGGGTTAAAAAGCACCTTAGCGCGTTACAGTCAAACTATGGAAGGGCTCCTTATTTTAAAGAGTTCTTTGAGCCCCTTAAAGAAATATATAACCGCCGCTTTGAGTTGCTAGTTGAGTTTGACATCATTCTTATCCAGCAAATCAGCGACTGGTTAGGCATTGAGACAGAATTCTGTGTCTCATCAAATCTAAATATTTCCGGCCAAAAAGACGACAAACTAATACGCATGATCCAATCTTTAGGAGGCACTGAATATATATCAGGCCCTGCAGCACAAGCTTATCTCCAGCCCTCGCTGTGGCAGGATGCTGGGATAAATCTGAAATATATAGACTATTCCGGATACCCGCCTTATCTACAAATAAACCCTGGCTTTGAACCTCAAGTCAGTATACTCGATTTGATATTCATGACCGGACCGGATGCACCAAATTACATTTGGAGTTCTCCTACTCGGGTGCTCGTATGATTTCATATAGCCTACCCTTCGACAAAGTCACATTGCGCCCGTTGGATGCCCTGTCACCCGACCTCCTCCAAACTTGGCAAAACACTCCCGTTATTCGCGACAGTGTTCGAGGTTTTCGCTTCCCAGTTCAACTCGAAAGCGTTGTAGGGTGGATAGAGACGAGACGCCATAACAATGGGCGGAACGAAGCAGCATTTTCAATTTTTTACCAAGAATCTGGTGTTGGTGCATGCTTTTTACGCGACATTGATTGGGTTAATCAGACTGCGTTCTTTGGTATCTATATCGGTGCTCAAAGCAGCCAATCAAAAGGGGTGGGACATTGCGCGAGTACATTACTTCTCGACTACGCTTTCAATGCTCTGAACCTAAGACGTGTTGCTCTTGAGGTCATTGCTACCAACACAAAAGCCATCCGCCTTTACAA
>JBFOLV010000352.1:0-2983 GCA_040830325.1 Kordiimonas sp.
ACCCAGCTGTGCTTTTAGGTTGCGAGCCTCTCCAGCAAAAACCAACGGAGGGTAACTTGCAAGCTCGTTCTCGGCAGCTTCAAGGGCTTCCTTGTTCGGATAATTTGGCAATTGCACAACTGGTTTCGATTTCCAGCTGTCAGGGCTCCAGTCACTCATCACTATACCTCAACCTAACTTTTTCAACACGCTTACAATGTAATTCACTTTATATTGGGCATTTTGACGGTTGTTAAATCACGCTATCCCTTGGGAATCAAGCGTTAAGAGAAGTTTTTACATTCAAGAATAGGTGACCAGCCGGTCGGTTTATTGCTTGCATTTTTAACAAAGATACCTGTAGCTTCGCGCTTCATCAGCCTCAAATGAGTTTATGCATGCCTAAGTTCTCAGTTAAATCAGTAATTTTTGATCTAGATGGCACCCTCGTTGATACTGCGAAGGATCTCCATGCCGCGACCAACCATGTATTAGAGCATCACGGCAGAGAAAGTGTGCCTTTAAGTGCTGTAAAAGAAGATGTAGGCTTTGGTGCCTTACGTCTGCTTCAGAAGGGTTTCAATCGCACAGGTGGCTGTGACGGAATTGATTTGGAAAGCGCAAAAGCTACATTTCTTGACTATTATATCGAAAACATTGCGGTGCACTCCTCCCTTTTCGAGGGCGGAGAACATATGCTGGAGTCTCTTGCAAAGGCAAACATCTCAATTGGTGTATGCACAAACAAGCCCTACAAGTTAGCCGTCAAGCTATTGGAGGACCTTGGCCTAAGTCATTTCTTCGCCGCAATAAGGGGTGGAGATAGCTTTCCTTTTAAAAAGCCCGATCCCAGACATCTTTTGGAAACTGCAAGCCTTACTGGAAAAGGTCCATACATAATGGTGGGAGATGCATCACCAGACATTCTTGCTGCAAAAGCGGCTAACATACCTGTGATAGCTGCGGACTATGGCTATCCAGATGTTGATATCAAAGCTCTAAAACCTGATGCAACTATTCAAAGCCTGGGGGAAGTGGCAGAACTGGTGGTTTCCTAAGCCTACGATACCCTTTAGTCATAATATGCCAAATCAGTTTCGGCAGAGGCATCCTTAAATAGTGGCTTCTAATATATAACGCCAATTTAGCGGGCTTGGCGTTAGACACATCCCGAAGCTTCGAAGAAATCGCCCAACGAACGATAAAGTTCGTGCCCACTTTGAATTTCTTTGATAGCTCCCATGCCCGATCATCATCAAAAAGCTCGTACAAAACCCACAAAGCTAATGATAGAGACTGTTCTGCACCGACAATATGAGCGCGCTCCAACAATCCTTCATCATCTTTTGGATCAATGTCAGACAATAAATATTTCAACTCTACAAGACTGCGCGCAGGTGTATCAAAAGATCCATCCGAGAACGTATGTATGGCTGAATGCAAAAACCTATCAATGTTATTAAAAGCCCTAAGCCGCCGGCCATCTATCGGCTTTGCAGCGCGGATAAAGGCATCAGTATTAACTTCTATACGTGACGTTCGAGGCAATATCCGGTGATGCACATCGATAACCGTCCGTCTATGGTTGTGCCTTAGAGGAGGCAATTCATGCATATGTTTGCGGTAATAGTTCTGGTCATATTCATTGTCAGTTGCCTCATCAAAGACCCAACCCGCAGCCAGCAGCAAACGTTCCGTTTCCGCCAACTCCTCTTCAGGCACTAGAATATCAATGTCACTAACACGACGACCAGCACCTGCCCGAAGGCCCTTGGCAACGTAAGACGCCCCTTTCAGCAAAATGGGTTCAATACCTGAACCTTCGAGAGCCCGCTCAATTCTATCCATTTCAAACTTGAGCATACGGTGGTCGAAACTTGCCCTATATAGACCGTTTTCCATGACATCCCTAGTCTTACCGCTCACCTCATCAGACCAGGTAGCTGCCATTTGACCAAGAACATGATGGCTATCCGCAAACTCAAGTAGCTTACTACGCTCAAGCAAATCACGGGGTAGAGGAATGTCTCCGACTAACGTTTTAAGCCACTCTTCCTTCACAGCCCAGCCTCGTCAGCTAAGTCTCTTACTATGGTGAGGCTCTCTTCAGTCGATCCATATGCTATTTCATATGCATCTGCACCCTGCACCATCTCGCTAAGGACTTCATAGGCCTTCTCGCCTAATAGGTGATAATTGGTTGAGCTAGGAATTAACCGCATCATGGCTTCAGAAGAACTAATCTTATTTGCAAAGTGATCGCCACTAACATTGAAACGAGGAAACAAGATCAGCCTAGTTTTAGAGCAACTACCTGCACTTTCAATATCCTCGGGCCTTGCGCGTCGGTAAGCGATACTTCCTTTCGGCGTACCTGACAAAACAGGAGATATCCAATCACTACCTGACATTTCACGAACAACATCAATAGATTCATTTTTCAAAGAAACAGGTCGAGGGTAGGATGCAAGTAACCCATCAGACATGTCCAAAAGGGCGAATTCGTCAGAAAACAAGCGATACCCCTCTTCCATCAAGGCTGAAACAAGAGTACTTTTTCCGCCACCTGAACCTGCAGAAATAAGTATTGAACCATTGTCGTTCGTGACAACGCCTGCATGAAATGTCACCAAGCGGCAGCATTTAAGTGCCACTACCAAATTCACCCCCATCTCGAAAGCAAGTGCTGCCATTGATGAAGGTAACGGTACCGCAGGCACTTGAAAGCCTGGGTCTGGAATAACCTGCCGCCTGAACAATGCACGTGTAACAGAAGGTGGGCGAATATTAATTGCTATATCAGGCACGTCAGAGAGAGAAGTTCTTACGGGCACATCTCTGTATGTATCGAACAGAAAATCTACTAACGCAGGCTCTCTGCCAATAATACGCGCTGCAAATGGCCCCAAAACCATTTCTAGTGTTCCTGCTCTAAGTGCCGAAACAATACTTACCCGGTCATATCCTGCTATGGGCTTTGCACTAATCATGACTATCTCTGTGC
>JBFOLV010000353.1:0-8259 GCA_040830325.1 Kordiimonas sp.
GGATAAGCAGTTCCAACAGGCAATGTTCGGCAAGATATGGTGAGCAGAGTGACACTTGAAAACAAGAGCAAAAGCGACATTCCAATCGCATTAAAATCATGCAAACCGGCAATACGCTTTAAAGACGCAACCCAAGCAACTTCAAATAAACTGGCGAGAATTAATAATATCCAGGACATGTCCCTACTTTCGTTAGTAGGGTCGTCCCTAATTGAGCCTGGTTATGTAAGGTCGTCCCTGCAGGCTGATTTGTTTGGTAGGTACCCTACCAAACAATGAGAAGATACCTAAGCCAATTTTTCTAAGCTACTTAAACAGTTGGCCTATTCGTCACTAAGAGCCTCAACAATATCATTTTCAACTTCGCTGATATGCGTTTCCAACAAAGCTTTCAGGCCTTCAGCATCGCGCCTCTTACAACATTCAAGCATTTCAATATGCTCCTGCTGAGCTCGATCAATATGATCACCACTAAGCAACTGCAAGCGCACATAACGATCACTTTTATAGTGAAGTGATGATAAAATTTGCATTGTCTCTGGTCGATTAGCTGGCGCATAAATCGCACCGTGAAAATCCCAATTAAATTGGGACCATCTCTCAACATCTATGCGGTCTGTTAGTACCTTATTATAATCTGAAAGGATCGCTTCAGCCGTTGCAATATGCTCGTCTGTCATATTAGCAATAGCGCCGTCGACCAAATCCACCTCAATCAAGCGCCTGAGCTGTATCCATTCCTGTATTTTAGCGAGCGTCAATTCTGTTACCGTAGCACCACGGTGCGTCGATACCTCAACAAGCCCCTCTGAAGCTAATTGGCGAATGGCTTCCCGCACCGGAATGATGCTTGTCCCAAATTTAGCTGCAATAGATTCCTGCGTTAAAGGCTCCCCACCTTTAATTTCGCGGGACAGAATTTGCTCTCTTAATTCATGCGCAACTGACTGCGCTATCGTTAATGGGCGTTTCCGCACGTTCTACCTCTTATCATTCACATGGGGGCAGTATAAATTCTCAGTACTCCTCCACTTCCCCAAAAGTGTTCCCAAGCCTGACTTTGAACTATCTGCTGTGCCCTAACCGTATCTGCATACTGTGTAATTCCTTTAAAATCAACGACCGATCAAGCTCAGTGCAGTACACGAGTTATTGATAACACCCAAATTCAGTTGGGAATTCTTCTCCATTCACCATTCCCACTTGAGTTAAATATGATAATATATTATATATTTTTATAAGATTCAGATATGCCTCTGTGAAGCACTTGCATATCAACTCAAACGTATTGACGGAGCAGCAATTGGTAAAATCACCCCTGCTCTGATCAAAGTGATCGGTCATTGTTTCGCTGCGGATATCCGTGGAAATTCTGAGACCGGTAAAGTGGCCTATCCGTACTGTGGTGCGGATATGTCCTCTCTAGTAGACTGGGCCTGTTCTTTTGCTATGGGGAACAGGCCTTTTTTTCAAGCGCTCCCAATCAACCCAACGATTTGTGTTAAATATGTTGTTAAAGATATTGGTTCACAAACTCAGTAAACTGAACGCCAAATTCTTTTTGCTTACCTGCCCCCACGCCGTACACATCACCGAATTCATCTACGGACCGAGGCTTTTTTATCGCCATATCCAATAAACTTTTATCGGCAAATATTACATAAGCAGGCACCCCACGCTCGGATGCCACCTCTTTTCGGAGCTCCTTCAGCGCCTGAAAAAGCTCCTTCGCTTCTTCCGGTACTTCAGTCATAAGTTTTTTATTAATCGTAGGCCGATCACGACCTGCTTTTTTTGCTACCGCGTCTGGCCGATAGCGAAAGCTCTCTTGACCTTTCAGTAGCAAGACACCCTGCTCTGTTATTTTGAGCGAGCCATACTCCATATCTGACACAAGAAAACCACGTGCCATTAGTTGCCGAGCGATAGACTTCCATTCGTTGATACTAAATTCTTTCCCAACACCAAAAGTTGGTAAAAGGCTATGGCCCATTTGTTCGATCTTGTCAGAAACCTTGCCAACCAAGATATTAACGATATGGGCCACACCATAGCTTTGCCCCGTGCGGTATATGGCTGACATTAATTTTTGACCGATCTCAGTTGCTTCTATCGTGTCACGAGGATCATCGCACAAATCACAGTTGCCACACCGTTCAGCTTCCACGACGTCACCAAAGTAGGTAAGCAATGAAGTTCTCCTGCACTCTGGAGCTTCGCAACATGAAAGTAACGAATTATGCCTTTGATGACTTCTCCGCTGGTGATCAATGGCTCCACCTTCATTATCAATAAACATACGGCGCATACGAATATCATCCATGCCATACAGCATGTGTGCGACAGCAGGTTCACCGTCTCGACCTGCTCTACCAATTTCCTGATAGTAGGCTTCAGGCGATGACGGTAAGTCCGTGTGGAAGACAAAACGAATATCAGGTTTATCAATTCCCATACCGAAAGCGATAGTAGCCACCATTATAAGGTCTGGTTCTGCCATAAAACGGTTTAGGTTTTCCGTGCGCTGCTCGTTCGACATTCCGGCATGATAGGCAAGCGCGTTATATCCTTTTGCTGCTAACAGAGATGCCGCCTCCTCTGTTTTCTTTCGGGACAGACAGTAGACAATACCATTTTCTGGTATCAGGCCTGCGGCCTTTTTCCTTGCACTAAGAAATCTTGTTAGCTGCTGCTTCCAACCATTTTTTATCTCAACGTTCAAACTGATATTTGGGCGATCAAATCCCGTCTGGTATATTTCAACATTCCCAGAGAATATTTTCTCACAAATTTGGTCTCTAGTGCCATGATCCGCAGTGGCAGTTAATGCTATAATAGGCACCTCAGGAAATCTTTTGTGAAGTTCCGACAGCCCTTCATACTCCGGCCGAAAAGCCGCCCCCCACTGAGAAATACAGTGCGCCTCGTCAATTGCAAACAGGCTAACATCAAGACGGGAAACTGCTTCCAACATACGTGATGTCATCAGCTTCTCAGGTGAAAGGTACAAAATCTTCAAGCTGCCATTCCGCATTTTCTGCCAGATAGCCTGATTGTCCTCTTGAGAATTATTTGAATTGATTGATGCCGCTTCGACCCCCCTAATTCGCAGAGCCTCAACCTGATTTTGCATTAATGAAATAAGTGGCGAAACTACAATCGTCAAACCAGGTTTCATCAAGGCAGGCACTTGAAAACAAAGGGACTTACCCGCCCCCGTTGGCATCACAACAAGAGCATTTCCTCCAGCGAGGACACGCTCTATAACAGCAGCTTGCTTGCCCCTAAATTTTGTATAACCAAAAACATCTTGCAGCACGTTTTCTGCTTGTTGTTTTTGCATAATTACTCCGAACACACAGGGTTATTTTTCAATTCCAATCTGTCTTACAGGAGCACACCAAAAGATGGAACCTGCTTTCGCTTCGAAAAGGATTTTCTATCTTGCATCCAACAAAGAGGCAGTGCACCTTCCCCTACGTAAACTAACACCTATGCAAACAATGGTGACACCGCTATGCCCGAAATGGACTATCAAGCCATTATCAACTTTATCGCAGAAGCAGTTGAGCCAAACTTTGGCAAAGGTAAAGTGGCGGACTATATTCCTGCACTAGCTGAAGTGCCGCCCAGTAAATTTGGCATGACAATTCAACTAGTAAGCGGTGAACGCTTCAGCGTAGGTGACTATGCGGAGAACTTCTCTATTCAAAGCATATCAAAGCTATTTGTCTTACAAATGGTTATGTCTCATCTAGGTGAGATGGTTTGGACAAAAGTTGGTAAAGAACCTTCTGGTGATCGCTTTAACAGCTTGATGAAACTTGAGCAGGAAAATGGTATTCCCAGAAACCCGTTCATTAACGCGGGTGCAATTGCGACACTCGACCTACTTATGAGCCTAAAGGGCGATGCCCGGTACCGTATTCGCAACTACCTACGCTATCTGGCTATGGATGATAATATCGACGTAAACCAAACAGTCATGCAGTCAGAAATTGAGCATGCTCATATAAACAGGGCAATGGCTAATCTTATGAAAGCGCATGGTAATATTGACGGCGACATCGAGCATATTATCGAGACTTATTGCTATCAGTGTGCTTTGGAGATGACATGTGAAGACTTGGCGGTTGCCGCACTACCTCTAGCCTCTGGCGGGTATGCAGGCATTCATGGTGATGCAGTACTTTCCAAAAGCCAGGTAAAACGCATCAACGCTGTCATGCTAACCTGCGGTGTCTACGATAGTGTCGGCAGCTTCGCCTACCGTGTTGGCTTGCCTGCAAAAAGTGGTGTGGGAGGGGGTATCGTCGCCGTAATTCCCGGCAAAATGTCCATCTCAGTTTGGGCACCAGAACTTGACGTCTACGGCAACTCTTATGTCGGCACAGCTGCCCTCGAAATGTTCACAACTATGACCCACACAAGCATCTTTTGATGCCCAAATAGTTTCTATTGAAACAATAATTTTGACAAATACTCAAAGTTAGGCATTCTCTACACGCAGTATCAGCAACATGGGGATAACAAATGAAACTGTTGAATAAATTTAGCTTGGCCCTTTCCGCCGCAAGCATAATGATCCCTATGCAAATCGCCTCAGCTTCAAGCCCTGTCATCGTCGGCGGTGAGGGTGAAACATGTCTAGAAGACCAAGGCTGCATCAATCGGTTTCATTCAGATATCCCAATGCAGATAACAGCTAAGCCAGGTGACGAGATATTGTTCCGCACGCGCGACGCTGCTGATGTTTTTGGAACTATTGACCATCAACCAGCTACTCGTCCGGCAAATCCACCAATTGATTTTGGCCGCATTCACCCAGTCACTGGGCCAGTAAACATCGAAGGCGCTAAAGCAGGTGATGTTGTTGCCATAACCATCAAGAAAATCACTCCAGGGAAATACGCTTGGACATCGGCGGGCTCCTTCGGCTTTGCTTCCGACCTTAGCCCCGGCGAAATTCTCGTGATGTGGGATCTCAAGGACGGCTACGCAACTAGTCCTGACCTCCCCGGCATCAAGGTTCCATCAGCAGGTTTTCCCGGGATCGTCACCACACTCCCTAGTAAAGAAGGCCTAAGCCGCAGCCTTGCTCGCGAAGCAGCACTCCATAAAGCTGGTGGTGTAGTTAGTTTGCCAGACAGTCGCCTTGCGTCTCCTTCCAACCTTTGCGGTCCTGAAGGCACCAGCAAAGATGAATGCTTACGTACCATCCCACCGCGCGAACATGGTGGCAACATGGATATACGCTATCTCAAGGAAGGTGTTACAATCTATCTGCCTTGCAACATTGATGGCTGCGGCATAGCGATTGGCGACTTACATTTTGCTCAAGGCGACGGTGAGATTGGTGGTTCTGCTATCGAAATGTCAGCAGACGTACTCGTAACCACACAAATACTAAATAATGGCCCTGACCTTACACACGGCCCGCACTATGAAGGCCCGTCTGGCTTGCTCGACATTCCGTCGCGGCAGTTCTATGCGGTTACAGGTTTCCCGTTCAAAAAGGCAGGCACAATACCGCCAGAAATGGCTTATGCCGCAAATGATGCAGTGAAACCTTTAGAGAACCTATCAAATGATATTAACTTGGCCGCGCGTAACGCCGCTGATGGCATCATAGATTACATTGTCAAAACCTATGGCTATACGCGGTCACAAGCTTACATTATTGCCAGCATAGCCGTTGATATTCGCATCGCGCAGTTGGTGGATGGGCCAAACGTAGGGGCCACCGCCCTCTTGCCATTGGATATCTTTGTCTCAAAGAATAACTAATCAGTTTCTATAAAAGACCTAGTTGCTTTATCCTACGGCGCAGCGCCTCTCGGGAAACCCGCAACTCCTTCGCCCACAGGTTGAGGTCATCGGGGGCTTGCGCAACAACCTCCCGAATTTCACCATCACTGATGTCCTCTAGCCGGTTAATACTGGGAAATTTCTCCATAAGGCTATAAAGAATTGTCCGTGATATATTAAGAGCTTCAGCCGCATCTTTAATACTCCAATTCGTATCATTGAGCGCCTTCAGGGTTTCTTCCTCAGTCACAGTCTCCTTAGGTCGGTATACTGCCTTGGGTGCTTGCGGCTCAACAGGCTCATACGCCTCTTCCACTGCGGAGCCTTCTGGCTTATTCACCAAAACATCCGGCACCTGATCCATCACCATCTGCTGCACCACATTCCTTAGCTCCCGCACGTTACCCGGCCAGCTATAAAGCACAAGGCTAACAATCCTCGGCGTGAGTGACGGTGTTTTTCCCAAACTGCCAAGCTCGCCCAGGAAATGAACAATAATCACACCAATATCCGCACGGCGGTTCCTGAGCTGTGCCATCGTCAGCGTGATATTCTCCAGCCGCCGCAAAAGGGGTTGGCTAAAGCTATTTGGTTCAAGACTGCTATCTGTCGCTGCAATGACACGCGCACCTGTTTTACGCTGCTTTTCTTCACCCACACGTCGGTATTCACCAGTTTCAAGAATACGCAGCAACATTGCCTGAATACCGGAGGGTGCATCACCAATTTCATCAAGGAATATGCTGCCCTTCGTGGCTTGCTCAAAAAGACCCATGCGGTCCCGTACTGCGCCAGTGAATGCTCCCTTCGATGCACCAAACAAATCCGCCGCACCCAGCTCACTGGATAAAGTTGCCATATTAATGGAAACAAGCGTTTCATTCGCTCGTGCACTCATTGCATGAACCGCCTGCGCAGCAAGCTCTTTGCCTGTACCAGTCTCACCTCTAATCAGTATAGGGAAGTCCGTCGCAGCAGCGCGCTCTATTGTGTTCCATGTCTTTTGAATTTGTGCCCCTACACCCAGCATGCCGGCCTTACTCGGTGCAACCGAATGTTCCATCGGCCCCATAAAAATGGAAAGAATAACACTGTTAGAAAGTGTAATAATGATATCAGAGCCCAGCTCGCCAAAGGCTGCGATAGTCGGCCCGCTGATCAGCTTGCCGTTTACCATCACGAGCATACGGCTGTCTGGCGGCGTAATTTCAAACTTACCCTGTCCAGTACCTTTAATGGTCAGCGGTTTCCGCGAAAACCTCGGGGCCATCAACGGGCATACAGTGCCGCTATTGATATTCTTAAAGTCAGGTGTGGCTCGGGAAAGTTCAGAAACTGCCCTTTCTCCCGTATTAAGAAAAGCAATATCCCCTATGCGAGAAAAATCCGGGTGCCAGACAATCCCCAAGTACGGCACCAAGCGCTCCGAAGGATGCGACAATGCACTCAGTGGCACAGCTATCGTTTCATCAATGTCAAATGATTGATCTAATTCAACATCTATCGACCGAGTAGCATCACTGCCTGACATAATTCACCCCCGCAAAACCGCCAAAAAACATCATCAAATAAGCCTGTTTCATAAATAATATGATTTTAGACTTAACATTTATGAAGATAACGTCTTTAGTTAGCATATCAATCGCGACTAAGTTGCGCGAGTGTTTTTGTTTTAGCTCAGGTAAAGCACGCATCTATGCCCAAAGAAACGCCAGAGAAGATTGACCGCTATATATTAGGCAAAGCCCTTGGCTCTGGCAGCCACGGGGCCGTATGGCAAGCGGAAGACAGCTTACTCGGCCGTACAGTTGCACTGAAGGTTTTGAAGGATGAAACAGATGGCGGCGAAGGCCTCGGCAAAAGCCTTCAGGAAGCCAGAACACTTGCCAAACTGAATCACCCTAACATTGTAACCCTCTATGAAGTTTCAGAGCATGAAGGCCAAGCTTATCTTGTTATGGAATATCTAGATGGCCTTCCTCTCAATGATTACCTAGAAAATACTGAGACCCCACCGACATTTGATGATAAAATCAGCATGGCAAAACAGCTGATTGATGCCCTTGCTACCGCCCACGAAAATGGCATTGTGCACGCGGATATTAAGCCTGCCAACATTTTAGTACGTGCAGATGGCTGCCCTGTGCTGGTGGATTTTGGCCTTGCGAAGGTCATCAACGCCTCTACTGACCTGGAAACAGTGACAGATGATAGCCTCCTGAACACTATGGTACATGGCACCCTGTCCTATATGGCACCAGAGGTTATGCGCGGTGATGCAGCCGATGAGAAATCAGATATATTCTCCCTCGGCGCAGTGTTTTACGAGATGTTCAATGGCGAGCGCGCCTTTAAGGCCCCATCAGACGCTGAAACCATCCATTTGATACTGAACATTGACCCCGCCCCCACTACCGGACAAACGGCTGACGAAATTCCAGAGTGGCTAAC
>JBFOLV010000354.1:0-3016 GCA_040830325.1 Kordiimonas sp.
AGGCGCTGTTAAGTCTTCGGCGAGTACGTGCCCGACAGCATCAGAAAGCAAGACAGAAATAACATTCGCAGTGCTTGCTTCCTGTAACATGCGCTCAAGGGATACATCATAGCTTTCCATTGAAAGCGGTGCTTCATTCTGTGGTTTTTCATCAAACATGATGCTGTGCCCCTTGTGTAAAAGGTATGGAGTCAGTTGGTAGCTGATAGTTCGTTCGCCAATTGGAAAAATCCGAGGGATGATTAAGATTGAGGAAAGCCTGTTCTGACCCTTGGGGAACAGGTATAGTCAGTGCTTCTTTATAAGATAGTAAATCACCGATACGTTTAATATCTGAAGGTATACTGCTATCTGAAACAGCAAAAAAAGGCATATGCTGGCTAGCGAAATTCGCCCAGGTATTTGACCTGACCAATGCCCGCAGTAATGGTGTACTTAGATTGGGCATATCAACAGGCACAACCAAATGTTGGCTCCCGGTTGTTTGCTCATCAAGATAATCTGAGATTGCCCTCACTGGTCCAGCAAAAGGTTGCTTGTCGGCAAGCCCTCCTTTTTCATGTGGGCGTCCTAGAATGACAATTTTTGCAGCGCCAGCTTCCTGTAGTCGGTTTTTAATGACGGTAAGCAGGGCATCACCGTTTGATGCTCTAAGCGCAGCTTTGTCTGTCCCCATGCGTCTGGAGGCACCGCCGGCTAGTATCACACCAGTGAAGTTTATTGAAGTCATCCGAGCTAGCCTCCAATCGCTGCCAAGTTTTGTGTCATACCTGTGTTACCCACATTTAGATGATGTCCAGCGATCTTTCTTTTTACAGAGGCTTGCAGTCGCTCTATTAGCTCAGGTATTTGATCGTCTGATTGCAGTAATTTGCGCATTGGAATGCCAAACGATCCAAACAGGCATAAGTGCAAATTACCTTGAGATGAGAAGCGTAACCTGTTGCAACTCTTGCAGAAGTCTTTTGAATACGGAGCAATGATGCCAAACTCGCCTTGGTGATCGGAGTGCACATAGGTGTCAGCCGGACCAGCGTCGACAGCCTTTAGTTTCTGCGTCCAACCGGCTTGAGTTAATTTTTCTTTCAGAACATCTGTAGAAATATGATGATCCTTAAAGAAAGCTGCATGGTCGCCTGTTTCCATTAGTTCAATAAAACGAATAGAAAGTGGTCTATTCTTGGTGAGTTCAAGATAAGCGTCAATTTCATCGTCATTGATGCCTTTAAGGTATACCGCGTTTAGCTTTATGGTTTTAAAGCCTGCTGTGAATGCTTCATCAATACCTCGGAGCACTTCCTTTTGCCGGTTGTGGCCTGTGATGCGCTCGAATTTCTCTGGCGATAAACTATCGAGGCTAACATTGAGTGCTGTAATGCCTGCCTTGCACCATTGCCTTGCGCGTTCAGGAAGGCGGTATCCATTCGTAGTTAGGGCTAATGTCTTCACTTTGGGGAGTGTGCTAATCGTCTGAGCAATGACATTAAAATCTTTGCGTACGGTTGGTTCGCCGCCTGTCAACCGTATCTTTGAAACACCGAGTTCAGAAAAAGCGGTGGCAGCCCGCCTCAATTCATCAACAGAAAGTGGGGCCGGCTTGCCGCATGATTGATACCCATCTGGCAAGCAGTAACTGCATTTAAAGTTGCAGACATCTGTCACTGATAAGCGCAGATATTTAAAGGTGCGGCCAAAGCCGTCGCTCAGTTCCACAAGCGTGCTCCTTTCTAAATACGAGAGATTAGCCAGTTTCCTGTACTAACCCGGCGGCGGGTAAGCCGCGGCCAAGGCACCGTATCGCAAGCAACGTAGGCGCAAGGGCTTCGGAGTTGAGCTCTTGAAGGAGATGTATCAGTTAGGCGGTTTTAGAGGCTTGATCTGGGTCAAGCCTCTGCTGAAAAGACGAGATCAGCCAAATCTGGGCGAGGGCAATCCGGCGTTTCTAGCCGTGAGCATTGACCCGCGAGTTCAGCGTCGCAAAAATCACATAAGGCACTGTAATCTGGCAGCTTTACACGGTCACTTGCTACTTCAAAGCCGTCCTTCTTAAACTTTTGAAGTGTGCGTGAAAAAGTCTCAGGGCGCATGTCCAAATAAGACGCGATGATAGATTTTTCATACGGCAGGAAGATTGTACCGTCTTTGGGTTTTTGATTTAAAGCAAGGCGCAGGAGGAACCAACCAACGCGTTCCTGTGCGCTTTTTAAACGAGATAATTCAAGCTGTTGCACCAGTCGTTGAGATCGCAGGGAAACCGTGTTGAGCATATTAACTGCGAGCTGAGGGCTGGACTGAATACGCTGCCTGATTACCGGCGCAGGTATGGATAAAAGTAATGCTTTTTCAACTACTTGTGCGCTCACGGGCGTCGGTACATTCAGGAAAACAGCAGTTTCAAGTAAAGTCTCTCCGCTGCCTAGCATTTGAAGAATTGCTTCTTCGCCACTTTCCAACCCGTTGTATGCTTTTACCCAGCCCTCGAGAATAATATATAGGCGTGCAGCGGGCTCATCTTTTAAGTAGAGCAGCTTGTCTTTGTCATAGTCGCGAATCTGCGCAAAAGACATGAGTTCGTCAAAATCGACATCATCAAGAGCAGCAAACATAGGAAGCGCCCTTAAGAAAGATCGATATTGGTCAATTTTTATATTGCCGCTTGCCTGTTTCCGTTGGTCCACGGGAGCTGTGGTGCATACATCCGCCGTTTGTGCGCCAGTCAGCCCGATAACAAGATCTTCCTCAATTGTACGCAGGTTGTCTATTAGCCGCGTTAATAGTTCAAACCATGTTTCGCCCGAATATTGCTCAATTTCTGAAGGATGGGCACCTTCTTCCATCAATTGATTAAGTTGATCAAGTGCTGAAAGGTCGCTTTCATTCACGCTATCGTGCAGCAACGCAATTTGAGAAGGTGATGCCAAGGCCTTGAAGGTTTCGAGATAGTTTTTTTGCTCGGCAATAAGGGCTACAAAGCGGTCACAAAATTCCTGATTTCTAAAGGAAAAAGTGTGGAAAC
>JBFOLV010000355.1:0-3749 GCA_040830325.1 Kordiimonas sp.
ATATCTGTTGAATACTGCCTAACTAACTAGTGCGCATATACAAGCGCGCTATAGGTTAGCCGCCCGCGATACAAACTGCCCTCTTCATTCCATTGGCGTACAACGCCTGCATTCTGCAAACGTAGCGTAACAAGGTCATAACCGATCAAGGTAAGTTCAGCTTTATCCAACACCCGGTCCGTCTTCTCCATCAGCTCTTTGACTTGCATCTGACTAGGCTCGGTTGACCAAAGAGTTAGATCAAAACTTATTTGTGCCCCGTCTCTATCTTTTAAGTCGTTAGGGAGAATATTCGTATCCCCCATAGCGATATATGGGTATGCCGCAGTTATTGGAGCTTCATCATAAATGCCAGAGAGGTGAACTTGTAAATCTGCATCTTCCTTGAGTGCCTCAAAAACCGCTTCTTGTAATCTATGAGATGCCATTGCCGTCATAACATATCTTCCTCAAGTAATCGTGCACTGAAGTTCAACATTGGTGTACTTGCCTCTGTCGTCTGTGTGCTGGTTACTCGGTATTTTTGGCCACGCCATTTGATAACACGCGTCATCAGATATGGTTTGGAGTAGCGCACACTAAATTCGGCACCACGCGTGAATATCTGCTTGTCAGCCCGTTCCTCAGCGCCACCGGTGACCTCAGATACTGTTGCCCATACGTCCGCAATGATCGGCGTGTTTTTATAAAAGCGCCCGCCAGCACCCTGTATTTTTTCTTCACGCATCAGCGTGATCCGCCTGCGCAGATTCCCCAACACGGTCATAATCTGGCACCTCGATATGTAGCTAATAGCGCACTCGCGCCACTTTCCTTCAAAGGGCTACCCTCTGCGGTATCGCCACGATTGTAATAGAGGTGTGCAACCAACATCAGGAGAGCTTGCCTTATACTCGCCGGCACATGGTTCCAGTCAGGTCCAAAACCTGCCGTTGCACTGATTTTTATACCGTCCGCCCCAGCAGATGGAACCGGCCATGCTCTGCCACGCTCTCGCACCAACACAGGTGCCAACCCCGGCTTTAAATAATAGTTATGGCTACCCCACTCTATCTGCTCACCAGTTGCGGCTTTAATTTCAATCTTTTCAACTGAACGGAGCGGCTTAACAGGTAGTGAGCAGTGAGGTAATGATCGCCAGCAACCGTTCATATTACCATCAGCTAAGCCGTCCCACCAAAGTTCAGTGCCCGCTGGCCCTGGCTCTGCAAACCAATGATCCAAATAGATAATAACAGGGCGCTCTACGAGCATCAGGTCCAGATATATCTCCACGAGCGTTGTAGCCGTTGCTGACAAGGCACCCAGTGCAGCATCTTCATCAGCACAATCTATGCGTAAGTGATCTTTAATTTCATCGAGTAATATCGCCGTTTTTGAAGGTAGAGAGACTGTTTCAACACGCATATCAAACCTCCATTACACGCAGCGTTAGGCTGCGTTCAGCCACTCGGCCTGCGTCAGTTTCTATTTTGCAGGCGACACGGTAACGGTGGCCAGCGACACCACCGGAAACATAAACACCCCGTGTCGTGCCAGCGGCAATTTCAGTACCCAGTGTTGGCGCATTGGCGCTTATAGGGTCCACAGACCATGTGGCGCTGCTGATCTGTTCCCCACTGGTCAACCATCCAGCCCAGTCAAAGCTGTAATCAACCGTCGAGGCAGGGTCTTTGGCGAAAACTGTCATGGACAATTGCCTTTCATCTAGTCTTGATTTTAAGTAAGCGCTAGTTGGAGCGCGTCAGAAAGAACCAGCCTTCTGGGGGTGCGGAAATCGAAAAGCGACTGCGTTGTGCTTCCACTGCGCCACCTACAGAAAGTTCTGCAATACCAAGCAGAGGACTTGCGTCCGATAGTGAATGCAGCTCTCCATAAACCATTGCCAAAAAGCTAACTGGCCCCATTGTCACGGGGTCCCCAAAATGAATTGGGTCAGAGAAGAATGAAGCGCCCCCCGGCACCTTCGATAACCGCGCGCCATTGACTGAGGCACGTGCATAGTCTGCGGCGCTAATTTCGTCGTCTTTTATGTCTAAGAGTATCTGGTGTGAAGCGAGGTCGACCACATGCCTGGGCGATAGAAGAAGCGCTGTTAATGTTGCAGTATCTAGCGGCGGCAAAGTCTGATCAAGCATGCCAAGTAAAGCACTATCATAAACACGTAATGGCCCTGCAGGCATACCTGTCTCCTACAATGTAATCGTTCGGTTTTCAGAAATGCAGATTCCACGCACGGATGTTTGCTTTACCGGAGCTATTCGGCTTGGCCTATATTGCCGCACCGCAGCGGCGCCTGAAAATAACGCGGCTTCAACCAAAAGCGCTGCTGCTGATAATTCGAGACGGCCCAAGATTGTGGTACCACCATATGCCCGTTCAGCGTCTGCCATCAAAGGGGCTGATGCTATTGCGTTACTGCCAAGAAGCATGAGCCCCTCCTTAATGCTCTTAGTTAGCTGACTGTTTCAGAACTGGCCGGTGCCACAGTGTCTTCATTCAACTCCTGAGGCGCAGCAGCAACAATGGCTGAAAGCGTATTAAAGATGCTGACATAGGCTGGCATCTCTGCACCTTGCATTTGTGTGCGTTGAAGGAATTGCAAAATTGCCGAGGCTTGTTGCGGGGAAACGTTAAGTTCTGTTTGCTCACTCATGACTTATCTCCGGAAAGCGAGGATTGCCTTACCGCACCATGCGCATAAGGCCGCGCCGCTTGCACTTAACGTGCAGGCACGTTTAAAAACTGCGCCGCCCCATTTAGGCAGCAACGCAGCAATTTTCAGCTCCCGCTTACTAAGCGGAAAACACTGGTTATTTTGATTTTAAGAGAGCGACGGAGGTAGCCTCAAAAAGTAGGCCAGCCGTCGATGATGGTGTCGCGGTCACCTTGCGACAACGGAATATCAGCATCAGCAACAAGAATATCCAGAAATACTGCTGTGTCATCACATTCAATATTGGTCGCGTTTTGATAACGCTCCATTGCTGTAATAACAGGCGCACTTTCACTGGCGCGGGCAGCTTTAATCACCTCGCCGTACCGGGTGATGCCGGTCAGTCCACCGCCAAGGACATCAACCGCATGATCCATAAAGGCAACTTTGGATAATGTTTGCGGGATGCTCGGCACTTCTTCTACAATTTCTTCCGACTCAGGCAATGCGGCCACAAAGGCATCAGCCTCCTCAGCACCAGACCATGGCTGCCCGGTTTCAGGATTCAGGGCATGGAAAATGCCGTCAAAGTATACGAGGTTTTCATCTTCTTTGTAAAAAGGTTCCATCATTTATACTCCTACTGGGCCAGCTAGGTGGGTGACAGGCATAAAACGTGTCATCCTATTGTGATATTGACTTGAATGCCCATATACATGCTGTATAAATTGCGTTTTTGTGTAAGGGCTGTAATGCGGAATGCCCACACTATGATAGTTGGCGTGGTTATTGTACTGGCTATAGTTTTCCAACATATTTACTGTTTCATCAATTAATTCTTTAGTATCTAAACGAGTATATTTGGTAGTTACTTTGATAAGCCGATGCGAATGTGAGTTTGATCCATTTTGAGGGCGATTAGACGGCTCAGGCATAAGCTCTAATGTTACTATTCTATTGAGCGGTATAAGCTTTTTCTGGGGCACATCCCATAGATAGGATTTACTGGTTCGCCAACTGTGGCTCTCCACATTCGAGGTTGAGTTAGGCTGATAAGGCACAAAACCATCTGAAAGCACATAATATCCCATAT
>JBFOLV010000356.1:0-4451 GCA_040830325.1 Kordiimonas sp.
ACCTCAATTGTTACACCCCAGGTTTTCAGGGAGATGCGGCGCACCAACTTCTGTTCTTCAGGGTCAAGCACCCACACTTCGGTGCCACCACTTTTATGATCACCAGGTCCCGCACCTTCTTGAACCAAAACATAAAGCTCGTTGGTAGTTTCACCGCCAGCTATAATTTGCCAACCCGACGGCAACCAACCTTCCGGACCCACCTGACCATCATTAATAGACCATGGAGTTTTCAGCACAGGCTTTTCAGCAGACATATCCAGCGCCTGGATTCTACCTCCGAAACTTGGGAAATATGTCATATCGCCCAACCTTACACTTTTCATAAAGAGAGGATCTGCGTCGAGATCATTGAACATTGCCGTCGTTTCACCACGCTCGGCTTGTCCATTGTCATCCAGAATAAAGGGAACCATCGTGCCGTTACCACAAAGAGTACCAAACCCCTGCTGACCAAGAGGATATATAAGGCTGCACCCCGGCATATCTACATCGGAAACAATTTTACGAGCTGCTATATCGACAACCGTCACTGACGCCGCTGGTGTAAAGTTAAAAATCAACAGGAATTTCTCGTTGCCAGTAAATTGCATACTGGCTTCCTGCGTCACAGACTGACTACGTTTATTATCAGGCAGCACAATCTCCGCAATCGGTGCCATGTTTTCAGTATCATATATGGTCAGAACATCTGTTCTTTCACCGCGCGTACCACGTGCATAAAATGATTCAGAAACATATAGCTCCTGCCGCTTTGTACCCTGAAGGAACGAAGCCATTTGCGCAGCGCCTATAGACCCCTTGTATTGACGTGTATCTGCTGCCAAATCGAGCAGGACAACCTTGCCATCCAAAATACTATTGAAATGCAGATCATGTGCAAAGAGCCAGTCTTTTGAATATACGGAAGGCAGCTCGGCTATATTTGCCAGTGGCTCGGGCGGCAACTCATTTGCATACACACCAGGCATTAACCCCACAAAGAAACCCGCTGTTACAAGCATTTTACTTACTACCATACTACCCTCCCAGAATAGTCCGCCTCGCAAGAGGCATCGGCATTTCAATAAAATATTTTAGTACGCTTGTACTATTTAGTACATATGTACTATTTATAAGAAGTGGTCAAGCTGAATCACAAAAGGCCAATGCATGACCCTTTGTGCACATCAAAACAGAGAGCTAAAAATATAAAGATTACAGCAGGTTACACTGAATTCTGTAAGGTATGAATTTCTTCGTGTGTAAGAGAACGAATAAGCGACAAATAAGAGTGGATCAATATATTGGACACAGGTTTGGCATACTGAGTCCATTTTTTCCGGTATCCGATAAAGACTGTATGCCCCTCAATAGAAGCCAAAATATGAACCGCCAATATCTTTCGATCTTCCAACCCCAACGAAGGATTGAGGCGACCTATCATTTCAACCAGCATGTCATGCTCTAGTTGATACAGATACCCCATTGCTTCACTAGCGTTTTTTTCATGGTTAGCAAGCGCCCATAACTCTGGGAAAAAACCTGTCGTTTCTGGAGCACCTAAGTCTTCTAAAATGAAAGTCAGTATCGTAACAAATTGCTGCTCCGGGGACAGGGTATCATCTGCCATTACCTCATCCCACCATCCCACATAGCTTTGGATCACCGCATCAACCAAATCGGCCAGCAACTCAGTTTTACTTGCATAATAATATGTCAAGTTGCCGATCTTAATGCCACTTCTTGTGGCAATAGCCCGCATAGACAGACCCGCATAACCTTCCTCAATTACAAGGCTGCGTGCCGCATTTAATATCGCTGTAACTGTAGCTTGGCCCTTTTTAGAAGAAGCCTTTTTTTGTAGGTGGCGAATCTTAAGTTGCCGCATTTGTCACCATAGAGTTTCGAATTATGAAGCTCTGATGTACTATCTTTCCCGCACCCCATACAAGACAAATCACTTAGCGAAATTGTTGGAAATGAATATTCTGCGGTCAAGACTTCTGATTTGCGCCGGCCAGAGAGCGCCACAACGCCTCTAATGGACCTTGCCGGAAAAAACTAAGCCAAAGCTTGCTGCTGACTAACTGGATAATCCACACCAATAGCACCAGCAGAAACATGGCGTCATGATCTAACTTGTCAAAGTATGAGGGTGCTAGAACATGGAACAAGAGCAAGAAAAAGACCGAATGAAAAACATAATTCGTCAGCGCCATTCTGCCAACGGCTTCAACCCACGTGGAAACGCGAGATGATATCTGCGGATATAGAAGGTGCAAACCTGCCAGCAAAGCCATACTTGAAACCGCACAGCCTGTCCGGAAGGTTATATTTTTCAATGGTAACTCACCAGTGAACCCTAGATACGCCCCTACCGTATCGCTCGCCCCAATTCGGGCCAAAACGCCGTAGGCTATGAGCGGCAAGCCAGCTAACAAACAGCCCCACATCATTTTCCGGTAAAGTGAGCGACTCCCTCCACCTTGCAGGAGGCCTAAACGGAAAAGCCCCATACCAATCAGCATAAACCCCAATGCGTTCCAAACACGGAAATAGGGCAAAGCTGTCCACTGTATGAATTGATTCCTCCACGCGTTATAGCTTAAGAGGTCAATGTATCCTCCAGCATAGGCGGCGGCCGCGCTTGACGGCGCTTCACCGTATTCTACCCACCAGGAAAACAACAGCCTCTCGAGAGTTTGCGTGTATAGTTGTGGCCACTCACCAAAAGCTAAGTCTACCGACTTAAACAGCACACCTACCGAAAACAAAACCCATATAGGCGACCTGAAAAACAACAGAAGAAAGGGGCCACAAACTGCATATGTTATCAATATGTCACCTGGCCATAACAAATAGGCATGCGCGACCCCAAACAGCATCAACCAAGCCATCCGGCGTAAAAAATACGTATTGAACTGAGGTCTCTTACCACCATCCCCAGCTAATAAGTAAATACTAGCGCCAAAAAGCATACAAAACAGCGGCATGAAACGTTGGTCAAAAATCAAATACTGACTAAGCCACGCTAGCACACTGAGGAAATCTGCCTCATAAACACGCGACATGGATGTGCCTGCATGCCAAGGAATATTCGCAACGAGCATCCCCAAAACAGCAACACCGCGGATGAAGTCTAGCGATGTAATGCGATTACCCTGCGCCGCTTCATTGTGTGTCATATGATGCCCTCATGGTCTGGAATGTAATCAGTCAAATTACAACGCTCAATTACGTAATGTAATAACTTCTCTTTTATTGAAAAACAATGAGTTCCACCTCTAACCTTTGTTTACCAAAGCTAACAGCTCCATAGGCGGACTTTCAAATACATGTAGAGCCCCTATGGAACTGAAGCGTTCATCTCTTAGAAATCTCGAATACCAAAAACGTAGCGGAAAACTGTAGGCTCAGATGACTAAGACGAACCCAACCCTCTGCAGCTTACTTCAGTGACCGCAACGTTTGTCTTTTGTTTCCTAGAATATATAGAAAGCAAGCAAAATAGAGTGCGATTACCACAGCTCCAACCCATTGAATTTCAAGGAAATCACCCTGAAACGCGAGCGTCAGCAAACCAAGAACGGCAAAGTTTCCAAGCCAATATCGTAGGCGTCCGAACCGCATCACCGTCAAATTGAGGTTATCAGTGTAAAGCCTAATGAGGGAATCCAGTGAGTTGATCACAAAGGTAATACCAACAAACACCATTGCCCCATTAAGGAGACCATCAATAGAAAGGTCATTTGCGTGATGATAATATAGTACCGTGAACCAAAGCGCGATCGGAATAGATGGTACGATCACCATTGCCGCGAAAACTTGGTATGTTTTAAGCCCCCCCACAAAACGCGCTGTAAACTGGCCAATCATAATGCTCCAAGCAAACCACCAATATAGGTAAAATTCATGATAAGCGTTAATCGGCAAGACGAACTGATCAATGTGGGTAAAATAGCCACCAATCAGGCTAAATGTCTCCAAGAACTGAGAGAGAAGCATGCCATTTGCGGCGGCATTCAGACCGAGCAAGATGATCAGGCATACAAACAAACCCGAACTGGCAAGGCTCAAGATACGAACGTACTTCAGCTCCATACTCGAGAAAGTTGCTATCCCAATAACAGCAAACACAATGGCAAAAAATATCAGGTTGCCGCCGCTGCCAGTGACAACGCTGGGCATGTACCAAGAAAGGTTGGACAAAAGCAAATAGGCCGTAAAAGCACAAGTTCCTATAATCACTATATTGTTAAGGAACTTCACGGGCTTTAACTCAAAAAATTGCACCTTTGGTTCAATGAGGCAAAAATAGAAACACGTCAAAAAATAGAAGCCCCAGAGCAAAAAACCCCAGAAGCCAAACTCAATTGCTAGAGGGTTGGAAAAACCATATTCTGGATAAGTGGTTAAATCAGCATATGTGCCAAGCTCCGTTAAGGGAAACATGATCAAGCCAACATCAA
>JBFOLV010000357.1:0-6751 GCA_040830325.1 Kordiimonas sp.
GCAACAGAAAGTGCGTGTGCGCCTAACCCTTCTTCCTCCGCAAGGCGTACTGCAGAAGGACCAATTGCTTTTAGGCTTTCTTCTGTGCAGCCAACAAATGTAGTGCGTTTCATAAAGTCGTACACACTTAAGCCACTTGAAAAACGAGCAGTGCGAGCTGTCGGTAAAACATGGTTTGGCCCTGCAACATAATCGCCAATTGCCTCTGGGGTGTAACGCCCAAGGAAGATTGCGCCAGCGTTCCGAATTTTTGCTTGTAGTTCAGAAGGGTTGTCGAGTGCCAACTCAAGATGCTCAGGGGCAAGCCTGTCGATTAGTGGCAAGGCACTTTCAAAATTATCTACTGTGATGACAGCACCATAATTGGTCCAGCTTTCGAGCGCGATGTCACGGCGCTCAAGGTTAGCAAGATGGTCTTCAACTGCAGCAATAACCATTTCAGCGTAGGCAGCATCATCAGTTATCAAAATGCTTTGAGCAGCTGTATCATGCTCGGCCTGCGATAACAGGTCAGCTGCAATCCAACGAGGGTCGTTTTTATTGTCTGCCACAACCAGAATTTCGCTGGGGCCTGCAATGCTGTCGATACCCACTTTACCAAACACTTGCCGTTTAGCTTCTGCAACAAAGGCATTGCCGGGGCCAACAATTTTATCAACCGGGCTGATTGTCTCGGTGCCGTATGCAAGGGCGGCGACCGCCTGGGCTCCGCCGATGCGATATATCTCAGTTACGCCAGCAAGTTTGGCGGCTGCGAGCACCAGCGGGTTAAGTTGATCGTCTGGTGTTGGTACGACCATTACAACACGCTCTACGCCCGCGACAGCCGCTGGGGCAGCATTCATCAGAACGGACGAAGGGTAACTAGCTGTGCCGCCCGGTACATAAAGGCCTGCTGCTTCAACTGATTTCCAGTGCTGGCCAAGGCGAACACCCACTTCGTCGATATAATCGAGGTCTTCAGGCATCTGTTTTTCGTGGAATGCACGGATACGGTGCGCTGCAACTTGCAGCGCTTCCATAGTGGCCTCGTCTATTTGGGCGCAAGCGGCATCTACTTCGGCCTCTGTGATGCGTAGGCCTTTACTGGTCGCATCAAACCTGTCGAACTTGGTAGTGAGCTCAAGCACTGCGGCATCGCCGCGCGCTTTCACGTCAGCTATGATGTCTTTTACAATATCGCTAACGTCGCTTGAACTTTCACGTTTTGCACCAAGAAGCCTCAGGAAACTTTTTTCAAAGTCTGCACTGTTTGAATTAAGCCGCTGCACCATCGCTGATAGCCTCTCTGAAACGGTCGATCCAATAACTCACTTCTTTGGGCCTAGTTTTGAAGGCTGGCCGGTTCACAACAAGGCGTGAAGTAATCTGAGTTAATACTTCTACTTCCTTCAGTTGGTTTGCCTTGAGGGTGCCGCCCGTTGACACAAGGTCAACAATACGTGTTGAAAGCCCAAGTTTTGGTGCAAGTTCCATTGCGCCATTAAGCTTGATACATTCCGCTTGAATGCCGCGTTCTGCATAATAGTCGCGCGTCATATTCGGGTATTTTGTTGCAACTCTTATGTGCGACCATTCTTTTGGGTCTTCTTCAGCTTCACCAACAGGCATCGCAAGAGACAAGCGGCAGTGACCAATATCTAAGTCGAGCGGTGAATAGAGGTCTGAGTACCCAAACTCCTGCAGAACATCGTTACCTACAACACCAAGATGAGCCGCACCAAAGGCCACAAATGTTGCGGCATCAAATGCACGCACACGGATGATGGAGAGATTATTGATGTTGGTATCAAACTCAAGTTTGCGGGATTTTGGGTTGTCAAAATCTGCTTCGGGTTCAATGCCAGCTTTACGTACAAGCGGCATAACCTCGTCAAGAATGCGGCCCTTAGGTAAGGCCAAAACTAATTTTTCACTCAGTTCCATGGCGCACGCTCCAACTCATGGGGGATTGTGGTTGCGGCTAACGAATAGTGCTTAGTCGTGTGACGGTCTTGCTATTGCTTCCCAGCTTTCGCTGAGATCGGTTGCAATGGCATCAATCGCCTCTGTTTGAAGCCGAATAGCAGCGCCGCCGGAAAAATTCAACAAAAGGCTATAACCAGCTTCTGTTTCATGCGCTTCTACGTTCAAGAGGTCTAGCACAGTATCACTATTAGAAAGGTCTAGGCCAAGAAGATGTGCTGCTGTTATGCCATTTAGATGGAAAGCTGTTCTAATACGCTCACCCTTTGGCCTGCGGAACAGTTTTTTCTTCTCCCAGCGATACCGGTTGCCCACAAAGGCAAAACGTTTTTCGGCTGGAAGCCAGGCAATGTCACCGATCCGTACAGCAGTGTCCTGCAATAGTGTAGAAATGACAGCGAGATCTTCTTCGCTCTGGGCTATTAGTTTAATTGGGTTACTCATAGATGGGCCTATCTATATGGCATTTATTCTGCCGCAGAATGTAAGACTAAGTTGGCACACGTTCAACCGCTGCGCCTACTTGTCGTAATTTTTCTTCCATATGCTCATAGCCACGATCCAGATGATAGAGCCTGTTAACAGATGTTTCACCCTCAGCGACAAGGGCTGCGAGCGCGAGGCTCATGCTGGCCCTAAGGTCAGTTGCCATTACCGGGGCTGCTCTGAGCTCACCAACGCCGCGCACAGTCGCACTTGAGCCAGTGACAGTAATATCGGCACCGAGGCGTGTAAGCTCGGGCACATGCATAAAGCGGTTTTCAAAGATGGCTTCCGTGATCACACTGGCGCCGTCCGCTACCGCGGCGAGGGCCATAAACTGCGCTTGCATATCTGTCGGAAAACCAGGGAATGGCTGTGTTACCAAGTTAAACCCTTTTATGTGCCCGTTCGACTTTACGTGAATGCCATCTTCTTTGACATCAACGATACCGCCTGCCTCAACGAGGGCGTCAAGAACAGCCTGCATATCTTCTGCTTTTGCATGCTTCAGGAATACATCGCCGCGGGTCATAAGGGCTGCAACAGCGTAGGAGCCAGCTTCAATTCGGTCAGGCATAACCGTGTGTTCTGTACCGTGAAGTTTGTCGACACCTTCCACCGTGATGGTTTCATTGCCGGCGCCGGTAATTTTTGCACCCATTGCATTGAGGCATTTGGCAAGGTCGGCAATTTCAGGCTCGCGGGCGGCATTCTCGATGGTGGTTGTGCCTTTTGCGAGTGCCGCTGCCATCAGGATGTTTTCTGTAGCGCCCACAGATACAAACGGGAAACGTACAACACCACCAGTTAACCCATTTGGGGCGCTCGCACGAACATAGCCTTGCTCAAGCTCAATTTTTGCACCGAGTGCCTCTAGGGCCTTCAAGTGCAGGTCAATTGGCCGGTTACCGATAGCACAGCCGCCCGGCAAGGATACAATCGCTTCACCCGCGCGGGCAACAAGGGGGCCAAGCACCAGAATGGAGGCACGCATTTTCCGGACAATATCGTAGGGCGCAACGGTGTCATGAATTTGCCCCGCATCAAAGGTGAGACTGCGGCCAACTACATTTGGTTTACGCCCGCCTGCAATCGTCACTGTAGCGCCAATATGGTTCAGCAAATCAGAAAGCGTAGTAATGTCCGCAAGGCGCGGCAAGTTGTGGAAGGTGATTGGTTCATCGGTTAGCAGCGTCGTGCACATAAGAGGTAGCGCTGCATTTTTTGCACCGCTGATTGCAATAGTGCCTGAAAGGCGCTTACCGCCTGTGATAACCAATTTTTCCATAATCAATACCTTGTGTGTCACCGTTTTAAAGCGGTGACTATGATCCGCAATAGCGGCAGCATAACGGCATTTTGGTGCCGATTTTTTATTCGTTAGCTCGGTGGTCGCTCTATAGTTTCGGCAACGTTACACCGCGTTGGCCTTGGTATTTACCTGACCGGTCACTGTAGGCAGTTTCACATGGCTCGTTACCCTGCAAAAACAGGAACTGGCAGGCGCCTTCATTCGCATAAATTTTTGCAGGAAGCGGCGTGGTGTTGGAAAACTCTAGTGTTACATGGCCTTCCCAACCTGGCTCAAGAGGCGTTACATTCACGATGATGCCGCAGCGCGCGTATGTGGATTTACCAAGACAGATAACCAACACATCTTTAGGGATGCGGAAGTATTCCACCGTGCGTGCAAGTGCGAAGCTGTTTGGTGGGATAATGCAAACATCTGTGTCCCGGTCCACGAAGCTTTTTGGGGAAAAATCTTTCGGGTCAACGACCGCACCGTCTACGTTGGTGAATATCTTGAACTCGGGCGCAACACGGGCGTCATAACCATAGGAAGACAGGCCGTAAGAGATGTTGCCGTCACGGACTTGACCATCCACAAAAGGTTCGATCATGCCGTGCTGTTGTGACACTTCGCGAATCCATTTATCGGACATTACGGCCATGGTGGTATCTCCCCCGTACAATAAACCAGTACAAATATAAAATAACGTGCGGTGATTTTTCACCTGCAAACGCTGGATTTGTACGCGAGCCAGCGCTTTCAGGCAAGTGTGTAAGTGCTGATGTTATGGAAGAATGTTCGGATGAAGATTGAAGCGCGTTATTTGTCGGACGTTTTCTTTTCGCGTGACTGTTCTTTGCGGCGGCGTAAATTTTGGCGCAGCGCTTCCGCGAGCCGGGCCTGCTTTTCTTCGGACTTCAGCTTTTCCTGCGGTTTTTTATTGTGTTTTATATCAGTCATAAGGCGCAAATTGCCGCCAGTTGTAGCAAATTTCAATAGGAAATTTATTGTCGAGTAGCTGGCCGCTGGAATTTGAAGCAGGTGTAACAGTTTTTCTTGCATCAATGGGTGCTGTGTGGCAATAGAGCGCCCTGCACAAGGTGCCAAGGCGCACCCATTTAGATGCTGCCGTAGCTCAGGGGTAGAGCACTCCCTTGGTAAGGGAGAGGTCGAGAGTTCAATTCTCTTCGGCAGCACCATTTGTCTCAGCCAGTAAATTACCTTCATGACTTCTCGGTGATAGAGAAACTATCTGCAAACTGAATGCTATACGGGCGCATTGCCTGAGTAAAACCATCTACACAAGTATTAGGCGTGAACTTTAAGGAAGCTTGAGGTGCTTGGTCTTTGTAAGGCCAGGTCTGGAAGAAGTGTTTTATAGAGTTCTTTAAAGTGCCTTTGTTTGCAAAATCAAAATGAAGCGAGGCTGTGATGCGAATATTGGCTGTGTTGTTAATGTCTGCCGTAGGCTGTTTAACTGTTGCAGCTTCAGCCCAGGATTTCTCGAAATATAGTAAAGAAGCACTTCGAGAGTTTATTTGGGAAGAGGCGGTGGCGGAAAAAAAGCGTCTTGTGCAGATGCGGGATGGTGTCGGTCTTTCGACAAATATTTATTATCCAAAAAATGTCACGCAGTCGCTGCCAGCTATCTTGTGGCGCACACCATACAATTTCAACGAACTTAGTTTGGAGCAGTTACGCAATATCGCACGCGCCGTAAGCAAAGGTTATGTATATATTTTGCAAAATGAGCGCGGCCGCTACTTCTCTGAAGGTGATTTTGAGGCCTTGCTTGGAAGGCCTAGAACAGATGGCTATGATATGCTTACTTGGATAGCAGATCAGGAATGGTCAAATGGTAAGGTTGGCACCTTAGGTTGTTCTTCTTCAGCTGAATGGCAACTTGCGTTGGCGGCAATGGATCACCCCGCTCATGCTGCGATGGTTCCTATGGGCGCAGGTTCTGGTATCGGCCGGGTTGGGCAGTTTTATAGTCAAGGTAACCTGTATCGTGGCGGCGCGATGCGCGATGTTTATACAGCATATCTATACGAACTTGATAATCCGTTACGTGCACTTGTGCCGACAGGGCTTAGCCAAAAGACAAGAGCGCATATTGGCGAGTATAATGATCTGGAGGTGAGGAAGAAGGAAGTTGATTGGGCTAAGCATATTTGGGATTTGCCGCTCAAAAAAATCCTTTCCAATTTGGGTGAACCAAAAGGGCTTTTCGAGAATTTCATTGAGAAGAAACCAAATGATCCAGCATGGTATGAGGGGGGGTTGTTTCACGATAATGAAACATGGGGGGTGCCGTCTCTTTGGTTTAACTCCTGGTATGATTTGTCGATCAGCCCAAATATAGCATTATATAATCATGCAAAAAAAACGGCTGTAGATAACACAGTTCGGGACAATCAATATTTGGTTATTGCGCCGACACCTCACTGTGATTTTGACTTGCTCGGGCCAGACACAATTGTTGGTGAGCGCTATATGGGTGACACCAGTTTTGAAGTCGATGCGATGGTTATGGCTTGGTTCGATCGCTGGCTGAAAGATGACGTAACGGCTTTTGGTACCGAAGTGCCAACTGTACAATACTACAACATGGGGAAAAACAAGTGGCAGGCTGGAGATAGTTTTCCGCCACAAAACCAACAGTCCGTTCGACTGTATTTACACAGTAATGGCAAAGCCAACAGTTTGTACGGCGACGGAAAGCTCAGTGCAGAAAGGCCAATAGGGTCACAGCCCTCAGATCATTATGTTTACGACCCTATGAATCCTGTTCAGACAATAGGCGGCGGTGAATGTTGTAACGGAGGGCTTGTGGAGCCAGGGGCAATGGATCAACGCCTTATAGAGGCTCGGCATGATGTTCTGGTTTACACAAGTGAACCGCTTGAAAATCCACTTGAAGTAACGGGTTTTATTGACGCCGTTCTCTATGTTTCTTCGGACGTATTAGACACAGACTTTACATTAAAACTTGTGGATGTGGCGCCAGAC
>JBFOLV010000358.1:0-7239 GCA_040830325.1 Kordiimonas sp.
CCTGATGCCGCGCCCGGTGACGCCGGAAGGCCTCGTGTGTAGATGTCGCGCTTTGCATCAGGATCGAGTGTTGGATGGAGTAACTGATCAAGTGAACCCGGCTCAACACGCATTACTGCGGTCTTTTCGTCAATCAAGCCATCATCAACCATCTCAACGGCGATTTTTAACGCAGCTTTGGCTGTGCGTTTACCTGCTCGCGTTTGCAGCATCCACAATTTGCCGTGCTGTACGGTAAACTCAATGTCCTGCATGTCGCGGTAATGCTTCTCAAGCTTTTCGAATACATCAGCAAGCTGGCCGTATACTTCAGGCATACTCTCTTCCATTGAAGGAGCAGTAGCACCTGCAAGTTCCCGTGCACGCTTCGTTAGGTTTTGCGGTGTACGGATACCCGCAACAACATCTTCACCCTGCGCGTTAATCAGATACTCACCGTAATATTCGTTTTCACCAGTGGACGGGTCACGCGTGAAGGCAACACCTGTCGCTGATGTATCCCCCATATTACCAAACACCATGGCCTGCACATTTACGGCAGTGCCCCAGTCTTCAGAAATATTATTGAGCTTACGGTACACTTTCGCGCGGTCGATCATCCAGCTACCGAACACAGCATCAATCGCGCCCCAAAGCTGCTCTCGCACATCTTGCGGGAACGGGCGGCCAAGCTCTTCTTCAGTTTTTGCCTTAAAGGCAATCGCTAGGTGCTTCCAGTCGTCGGCATCAAGATCAGTATCAAGGTCAACACCCTTGTCTTCCTTGTGAATTTCAATGAGTTCCTCGAAGTGATAATGATCAACACCAAGTACCACATCTGAATACATCTGAATAAAACGGCGGTAGCTATCCCAAGCGAAACGTGGGTTTTCACTGTTTGCTGCAAGGCCGAGAACCGTCTCATCATTAAGACCAAGGTTCAGCACCGTGTCCATCATGCCCGGCATAGAGACCCGTGCGCCTGAGCGAACTGACACCAACAGCGGGTTAGAAGCATCGCCAAATTTGGCACCAACGCTTGCTTCAATTGCAGAAATGGCCGCATCCACTTCCGCGCTGAGCGTTTCTGGATAGTTGCGGCCATTTTTGTAATAATATGTGCAAACTTCGGTGGTGATGGTTAATCCCGGTGGTACCGGCAGGCCGAGCGATGCCATTTCGGCCAAATTCGCCCCTTTACCACCAAGGAGATTTTTCATATCAGCACGGCCTTCCGCCGCACCGTCACCAAAACTATAAACCCATTTGGTCATGTCTCTAACAGTCCTTCATCGCGTGGTTTCTGTCCCTGAGGGCCACGCATGTGGATCATATTAAAAGGGGCGGCGTTTTTTCTACTCACCCCTGGCTTAAGTTTCAGCCCTCAATCAGGCCGAAGTCGGCAACGGTATTAACCGCTGCACGAATTTCTGAAAGAAGTGCCAGTCTATTCTTACGAACACTAGCATCATCCGCATTTACAATTACTTTATCGAAGAAAGCATCAATCGGCGCACGCAGTGCTGATAGTGCAGCCATTGCTTTTTCAAAGTCTTCTGTTTCAAGCGCTGCTGTCGCATCAGCCTTTGCTGTACTGAGCGCATCCGCAAGCGTTTTTTCTTCCGCAAGATCAAGAAGCGAAGCATCCACAGCGCCGCCGTGCGGACCGTCTTTCTTCTCTTCAATCTTGAGGATGTTCGCTGAACGCTTGTAACCCGCAAGCAAGTTCACACCGTCATCCGTTTCAAGGAAACTGGAGAGCGCGGCCACGCGGTTAAGGACGCGGACAAGATCATCATCACCTTTGGCAAATACAGCATCTA
Organism: Kordiimonas sp.; assembly: GCA_040830325.1. GTDB lineage: Bacteria > Pseudomonadota > Alphaproteobacteria > Sphingomonadales > Kordiimonadaceae > Kordiimonas. The sequence goes on from JBFOLV010000358.1 coordinate 1,803, forward strand.
CAAGGTCATGGCGAACCCCCTTATCACGTTGCTGCACCTTGAGACGGTCACCGAAGAAGGCTAACAGATCACTACTTGCATCCTGCAACTCAACCGAACCATAACTTGCTTTACCTGCAGCGAACACTTCAGCAAGGGTTACTCTGAGGTTGTTTTCGGTGATCAAACGGATCACACCAAGCGCTGATCTACGTAGTGCGAAGGGGTCTTTGGAGCCTGTCGGCTTCTGGTCAATCCCGAAGAACCCAACAAGTGTGTCCAATTTCTCTGCTAGTGCAACCGCGACGGAAACAGGGGCGGATGGGCAGTCGTCAGACGGGCCCGCCGGAGCATAATGGTCACGTGCAGCATCAGCGACAGCATCGCTTTCGCCCTGCGCCTTTGCATAATAGCGCCCCATGATGCCTTGCAGGCTCGCGAACTCATTCACCATATTGGAGACAAGGTCAGCTTTTGCGAGTTCAGCCGCGCGCTCTGCTTCATCAACATCACAGCCCGGAATGAACTCAGCGAGATAGCGCGACAGCTTCTTCATGCGCTCAACACGGTCGGACACCATACCAAGCTCTTTGTGGAACACAATCTCACTAAGAGCAGACAAGTTATCGTCAAGCTTACCTTTAAGGTCTTGCTCCCAGAAGAATTTGGCATCCGCTAGGCGCGCGGTTAGAACGCGTTCGTTCCCCGCTGCAACAATGGCACCGCCGTCTGACGCTTCAATATTTGAAACAGTGATAAAGAAAGGCGCGAGCTTACCTGTCTTCGGGTCACGCGTTACAAAATACTTCTGATCCTTCTTCATAGTCAGGATCAACACTTCTTCGGGCACTTCCATAAAGGCAGCATCAAAACCACCAATAAGTGGCACAGGCCATTCAACAAGGCCAGCGACCTCAGCGAGGAGGCCACGGTCTTCAATCCATTCAACACCCTTGCTGGCAGAAAGCTTTTTACATTCTGCCTCAATAAGCGCAGCGCGGTCTGCAGGATCAAGCATAACCTTATGGTCAGCGAGCTTCGCTTTATAGTCTGCGAAATCTGTAACTGCGAACTCATCCGCCCCCATAAAACGGTGGCCAGTAACTTTGTCATTGTAGACAAAATTCTTTAACCCACTTGGTTCAGGATGATACTCACTGCCAACGTGAATATCTAAACTAGCGCCTTCGACAACTTTTCCATCAAAGATACAAAGAATGTTATGTAAGGGCCGCACCCATTTACGAGCTGACCAACCCCATCTCTGCGATTTAGGCCATGGAAAATTTTTAACACAGTGGTCAAGCGCCTGAGCGATAACTGCTGTAGCAGGCTGGCCCGGCTTTTCAATCTTCGCGTAGAAGAAAGTGCCTTTCTTCTCTTCACGCTCTTCAAGCTGATCCCGCGTTACACCTGCACCGCGCATAAAACCTTCGAGTGCTTTTTCAGGAGCGCTTGTGCTAGGGCCGCGGCGTTCTTCGCTAATGTCAGGCGTTGCAGCTGGCACGCCAGTTACAAAAAGTGCAAGGCGGCGCGGTGTTACATAAGCCTCCGCCGCATCATACGTTAGGCCCGCTTCAGAAAGTGCCTTAGTGATCATTGATTTGAGATCATCAGACGCCTTTTTCTGCATACGTGCAGGGATTTCTTCTGAGAATAATTCGATAAGAAGCTCAGCCATAATTATGCCTCCCATCCGAAGTCACGCTTCCAGCGTTCTTCGTTCTTTTCAATCCATTTTTCACAGCACCCTTTTGCGAGATCCCGCACGCGGCCAATATAAGCCTGTCGTTCCGTTACCGAAATAACACCCCGTGCATCCAAGAGGTTGAATGTGTGGCTGGATTTAATGCATTGCTCGTAGGCGGGAAGTGGCAGGCCAGCTTCTAGAAGCTTCGCACACTCATCTTGCGCTTTTCTGAAATCATCAAACAGCTTGTCGGTGTTTGAATGTTCAAAATTGTAAGCTGACTGCTGACGCTCATTCTCTTGGAAGATATCGCCGTACGTCATGCCCGCGCCGTTATAATCAAGGTCGTAAACATTATCGACGCCCTGCACGAACATGGCGAGACGCTCAAGGCCGTATGTGAGTTCACCTGAAACAGGCTTACAGTCATAACCACCCATTTGCTGGAAATAAGTATATTGGCTCACTTCCATGCCATCACACCACACTTCCCAACCAAGGCCCCATGCGCCTAGTGTTGGGCTTTCCCAGTCATCTTCCACAAAACGAAAATCATGAAGATTTTTATCAAGGCCAATGGCCTCAAGGCTGCCGAGATAAAGCTCCTGCATATTCTCAGGGCTTGGCTTCAAAATAACCTGAAACTGGTAATAGTGCTGAAGGCGCATTGGGTTTTCACCGTAGCGACCATCAGTAGGACGACGGCAAGGCTGCACAAAGGCTGCATTCCATGTTTCAGGGCCAAGCGCCTTAAGGGTCGTTGCCGTATGGAATGTGCCTGCGCCCATCTCCATATCGTAAGGCTGCAAAATCGCACACCCTTGTTTCGCCCAATAATCCTGAAGGGTCAGGATAATATTCTGGAACGGCATGCCGCCCGTTTTCTTGGAATTTTGTGCCATACTGACGCTTTATAACCGAATCTAATAACTGAAATATTGCGGTGCAACCTAACGGCCAGCCAAAGCGCGGTCAAGCGTAGCTATGCCCTGCCCTGCGCTTTATTTTCTGGTGTGTTTTTCGGGTACAGTTTCAGGCTTATGCAGTAACTACAATTGGAGCACCTTTTGTCACAACAAATGTGTGCTCAAACTGCGCGCCATAACCACCTTCAGACAAGCGTAAAGTCCATCCATCATCATCTTCAACATAATGCCGGGACTTTGTCGTCAAAAACGGCTCAATCGTAATAACCTGCCCTTCAACCAACTTCGTGCGGTCACTTGGGTAATAAAGGTTAGGCACAGTAGGTTCTTCATGAATCCATGCACCAACGCCGTGCCCATTCAAGCCTTCAATAATATGGAAGCCATGCTTGTTTGCTTCACGCTGTACTGTTTTCCCAACAACATTCACCGGTTGACCAGCACGTGCCGCGAACATTGCTTTACGCTGTGCGTCCTTCGTGGCGTCAAGTAGCTTTTGAAGCTCTGGCGCTATTTTTCCAACAGCGAAACTCGCGCCGGTGTCAGCAAAAACACCGTCCTTTTCAGCAGACACATCAATATTTACAAGCTGCCCCTCTTCAAGAGGCGTATCACCTGGAATACCATGCGCCACCGCATCACCAACAGAAATACAAGTGTAACCGGGAAAGTCATAAGCAAGCATTGGAGCAGACTGTGCGCCTGCTTCCCGTAGCATTTTACCACCTAACTCGTCCAGTTCCCTGGGTGTAACCCCCGGCCTAACCGCAGCGCCCATTGTGCGTAAAACATCACGGCAAATCGCACCGATCTCTTTGAGTTTTTTAAGCTGGTCTGGGCCGTCAATCGTCATATAGGGGTCTCACTCACTTTCATTGTGCGCCGCAACTCACGCGGGCATCAGGGTCACGCCTTAATGGTATAAGGTCCACGGCAGTTTTACAATTCGCCTTTTTCACGAATGCGTTCATGGTGCTGAATAACTTCGCGAATAATGAAGTTCAGAAACTTCTCGCTGAATTCAGGGTCTAAGTTTGCTGACTTTGCCAGAGTTCGCAAACGCTCCACTTGCTCTTTCTCACGGCTAGAGTCAGCTGGTGGCAAGTCATGCTCTTTTTTATAGAAACCCACAGCCTTTGTAATTTTAAACCGCTCAGCCAGCATAAACACCAGCGATGCATCAATATTGTCTATGCTTTCACGATATTCTTGTAGTTGCTGCTTGTGTGCATTGTCACTCGGCACAGTATCTCTCCAAAAAATTACTTAATCTCAAATCGATATCGTCAAAGGCCAAATTTGTTCCAGAAAAGGCGTTCTTCTACAGCAGAGATCATTCCATGCGGAATGTCAGCCATATCACCCATTTTATTTTCACTACTGCTAGCTAAACCAAGCAAACCACTTAAGCGTGGTTTCTTTTCAGTCACAAGCCGCATTTTTACTTTATCACCGAAGCGATCCCGCAAGACTGTACGTGTATCACCAATACCGTCAATCAAGCCCATTTTAATGGCTTCATGCCCAGTAAAGACCTCACCCGAGAAGATTTTACCGCGCAGGCCTTTCAGGCGTTTACCGCGCCTATCACGCACTAGAGATTTAAAGTGCTCGTGAATTTCTTTCTGAATTTCCTTCAGGCGCGTAACGTCTTCTTCTTTTTCATCTTCGAAGGCATCCAGCATGGATTTGCTTTCGCCAGCAGTATAAAGGCGTCGCTCCACACCAAGCTTTTCAATTGCTTTTTTGAAACCGAAGCCACTGGAGACTACACCGATACTGCCCACGATAGATGACTCGTTTCCGTAAATCTCATCACCTGCGAGTGCAAGCATATAACCGCCTGACGCTGCTACATCTTCAGCAAAAGCCAGAACAGGTACATCTTTTTCCGCAGCTAAATCCCGAATACGTTTAAGCATAAGCGCTGACTGCACAGGCGAACCACCCGGCGAGTTAATTTGCAAGGCAACTGCTGATAGGCCGCGCATACTAAATGCTTGCTCGAGCTGATCTGCAACAGACGCCAAACTCAAGTTTTGTTTAAAACGCCCCCCCGCTGCGATAACACCATACAGGCGCACAACAGCAACCTTAGGCGCAGGCTCACCAAAGAACTTTCGGCGCAGTGCAGAAAGAAAAGATACTTTTTTATCGGACATGTAAAAATGCTCACTCACTAAATTTGTCCCGTAATTAGCGGCTTTGACGACCACAAGCAAAGGCTTTTAAGTCTAGAGCCTCACCATCCCATAAAATTTTCTTTGCTTCTGGTGTATATCTCTCCACTTCACCGTGAAGCGCCAAGCCCGGCAGGATGGATGCTGCACCCCGCATTCCTTTCCTACCTTGTATTATTACACGCTTTGCAGGCACACCAATACGGGGCCACAGCGGCATAATTTTCAACTCCCCTACACGGCGATGCAGATGCGCAATCACTTCATCAACGCGGTCAGCCCGGTAAATGATTGAAACTGTTCCTTTAACCTTCGCTTTATAGACACAGAAACGCACCCAGTCTTTAATCGACGCACTTTTGTCCATATGGGCAAGCCCTTTGGTTTCAGCAGGTGGGCGTATTCCTTTGCCATCTGCCAGATAAGGCGGATTGACCATAACATGATCATAAGACGCTTCGCCTTCCGTTAAATCAGTAATACTGCCTTTAACTGCAGAAACACTATCTGACATATTATTGAATGAAATATTCCTGTTCGCATAAGCGAGCATATCATCTTGGCGCTCAATTCCGAGAACAGAAACACCCGGCACACGCCTAGCTAAACAAAGTGCAGCACCGGCGCTGCCCACACCGCCTTCAATAACCTTGTCACCAGCG
>JBFOLV010000359.1:0-2392 GCA_040830325.1 Kordiimonas sp.
GCTCAGTTGGTGACAAGATTATCAAGCTTAATCAGATGAGGGCATTCTGTGTGGCGCTCGCTGCTGGGGTTACGGTGATTGCTGCCAGTTGGTTTGGTTTGCCTGTATCGTCGACACACATTGTCTTGGGTGGTGTTTTTGGTGTTGGTTTCTTACGGCAATACCTGGAGAAACAGATTAACGGTCGGAAAACACGTTCCGTTGAAACGTTGAAAGAAAAGCAGAAACTGGAAAAGCTTAAGCTTGTACGTCACCGCGAGATGCTAACAACCATAGCGGCCTGGGTGATTACAATCCCTGTGGCAGGTTTGCTATCAGCTGGTTTGTTCTTCCTGCTGTACGGCAACTTTAGCCAACAAATAGGTTAAACAGGGGTGGCATTTTGCCACCCAATTACTAGCGTGTTGGTGCTCTTGCTTAGTGTGCTTCTTCCCAGTCGTTACCAATACCACAGTCGACAGTTAGTGGCACGCTAAGTTCAATCGCTGGATTGCATGCGCTCTCCATCACTGACTTGATTACTGGCATAGCATCCACTTCGCGGCCTTTTGGTGCTTCAAACACAAGTTCATCGTGTACCTGTAGAAGCATACGCACATCTGTTAGACCTGCATCTTTTAATGCACCGGGCATGCGGATCATTGCGCGGCGGATTACATCAGCAGCAGTGCCCTGAATTGGTGCATTGATTGCTGCGCGCTCGCCGAAGCCACGTTTCATCGGATTTTTATCCTGGAGTGCTTTCACATGGCACTTGCGGCCAAACAGTGTTTCTACATAACCGTGCTCTTTACCGAACTCGATGGTTTTATCCATGTAAGCTCGAATGCCTGGGAAACGCTCAAAGTAAGCATCTATGTAGCCAGCAGCTTCTTTACGGCTGATATCAAGTTGGCGCGCCAGGCCAAAGGCAGAAATACCGTAAATAATACCGAAGTTGATAGCTTTTGCCTGACGACGAACCATAGGGTCCATACCTTCAATCGGTACGCCAAACACCTCGCTTGCTGTCATCGCATGGATATCTGTGCCATTCGCAAAGGCATTTTTGAGTGCCTCGATTTCAGCGATGTGCGCCAGTATGCGGAGCTCAATTTGGCTATAATCTGCTGCGATCAGTATGTTACCGTCTTCTGGTACAAATGCCCGGCGGATTTTACGACCTTCTTCGGTCCGAATTGGAATATTCTGTAAGTTAGGGTCGTTTGATGACAAACGACCTGTTGTGGTGGCAGCCATATGATAGCTTGTGTGCACACGGCCTGTGCGTGCGTTTACCTGTCCAACAAGTGCATCCGTATAGGTGCTTTTCAGCTTCGAAAATTGCCTGAACTCCATAACCTTTTTAGGAATTTCATGGCCGTCTGCTGCGAGTTTCTCAAGCACGTCTACATTGGTTTGCCATGCGCCTGTTTTAGCGGATTTTTTGCCGCCAGGTAATTCTTGCTCGTCGAACAATATTTCACCGAGTTGCTTCGGTGAAGCCACGTTGAAAGGGCGTCCAGCGAGGTCTTGTATTTCCTTATCAAGTCGCTCAATACCAACTGCAAACTCGTTTGACAGCTTTTGAAGTGTTGGTACGTCGACTTTAATGCCTTCTCTTTCCATTGAGGATAGAACACCAGCCAATGGGCGTTCTAGGGTTTCGTAGACAGTGGTTACTTTGTCGGCAGCCAAGCGAGGTTTCAATATTTTATATAGGCGCAGCGTGATGTCTGCATCCTCAGACGCATATTCAGTCGCTTTATCGAGAGGCACTTGGTCAAATGTCAGTTGATTTTTACCGGTGCCAGCGATTTCTTTAAATGGAATAGGTGTGATGTCCAGGTGAATACCAGATAACTCGTCCATGCCGTGGTTATGAAGGCCAGCATCAAGCGCGTAGCTAATAAGCATAGTGTCATCAATGGGTGATAGTTCAATACCCTCACGCGCCAGAATTGACATATCATACTTTAGGTTTTGCCCAATTTTGAGAACAGAGGCATCTTCAAATAGAGGCTTTAAAGCTGCGATAACATCTGCTTTGGCAAGTTGGTTTGGTTTTTCTGCAAGCAGGTCTGTGGCGTTACCACCATGGCCTACTGGAATGTAGCATGCCTTACCGGGCTCAATTGACATTGATACGCCAACAAGATCAGCCGCACTTGGATCGAGCCCGGTTGTTTCTGTATCAATAGCTATTTCACCAGCAGTATAGGCATCAGCAATCCACTGCGAGAGCGTGTCCATGTCGGTGACGCAGCTGTATTCCTTCTCAACTGTTTCAACAGTTTCGCTAAGTAAATCTGGCTCAATATCCCCGCCCCACGCATTAAGTGTTTTTACGCGCAAGGAGCGGAAGTCCTGTGCATCGAAAAACTCGAGGAGAGGCTCTGGTTCAGGAATTTTA
>JBFOLV010000360.1:0-6253 GCA_040830325.1 Kordiimonas sp.
CGGGCCTATTGGCGCTAATATCGCTGATGTTTTAATGCAAACCTTGGCACTGGTTTCCTACTTATTCATTGGCCCGTTGTTGGTATGGGGTGTCAAAGTCGTTCGCTTAAAGTGGTTACCACTTTTCTGGTTGAATATTTCTATTCTGCCCATTTCGCTTGTGTTGCTCGCAATTGCAGCAAGTGTTGAGGCGCCAACGGCTGACTTTGTTGTGCAAGCTGGTTACGGCGGGGCTCTCGGCCAACAGTTTTACGGGATGATTATTGGCCTAATACCTAACCTGGTTGTGCCGTCTTGGGTAACAGCTCTTATTTTCCTTTTGTTTGGTTTGCCAGCTTATGCTTTTTCATTGGCGCTGAGCAGCGCTGAATGGCAGCAGGTTTTTGAGGCCATTAAAACGGGTGTGTTGGCAGTTGTTGCTGCAATAGTGTGGTCAGCTAGTAAGGTTTGGGCAGGTATCGCGACGACAATCCGTTTACTGTTTCGCCGTAATGACGAAACGGGCAGTGATGAGCGTATCGAACCTGTGGCGACCCGAGCAGAACGCCGCGAGAGAAAACGCAAGGCTGTTGAAGTAGAAACGATTGAACCTGCTGCACCGGCACCTACTAAGCGTGTTCTTGCACCTAAAAAGCCAATTTTAGGTAAGCGAGAGAAGCAAGAGGCTCAGGTAACGCTCGATTTTGGTGATAGTGGTGATTTTATTCTGCCGCCGCTTGAGCTTTTGAAGGTGCCACCACCGGCTGAAAAACTGACGAAAATGGGCGCTGAAGCCCTAGAGCAAAATGCTCGTATGCTCGAGGGTGTTTTGGAAGACTTTGGGGTGCAAGGCGAAATTCATGACGTCCGCCCGGGCCCTGTGGTCACGCTTTATGAGCTTGAGCCTGCACGCGGTGTGAAATCAGCTCGTGTAATTGGACTTGCAGATGACATTGCGCGGTCCATGAGCGCCATTTCTGCGCGTGTTGCGGTAGTACCAGGGCGGAACGCGATTGGTATTGAGCTGCCAAACAATGACCGGCAAACGGTGCTCTTGCGTGAACTGTTGGCGTCCAAGGACTATGAGGCGACGAAGGCACGGTTGCCTGTTGTACTTGGTAAAGATATTGGCGGTGCTCCTGTTGTGGCAGATCTTGCGGGTATGCCGCATTTGCTTGTTGCGGGTACGACAGGCTCGGGTAAGTCTGTTGGTATCAATACCATGATCTTGTCGCTTCTTTATAGACACAACCCTGACAACCTGCGCTTCATCATGGTTGATCCCAAGATGCTCGAACTATCGATCTATGACGGGATTCCGCATTTGCTCACGCCTGTTGTGACAGAGCCTAAAAAAGCTGTTGTTGCCCTTAAGTGGGCGGTTCGTGAGATGGAACAACGCTATAGCAATATGTCGAAGCTTGGCGTGAGAAACCTTGCAGCGTTCAACAAACGTATCAATGAAGCGAAAGCAAACGGCGAAGTCTTGATGCGGGAAGTACAAACCGGTTTTGACAAAGAAACCGGCCAGCCTGTTATGGAACAGCAAGAGTTTGATTTCGAGCCGCTTCCTTTCATCGTTATCGTAATTGATGAAATGGCTGACTTAATGCTTGTTGCAGGTAAGGATGTGGAAGCGACAGTACAGCGCCTTGCTCAAATGGCACGGGCAGCTGGTATTCACCTCGTGATGGCAACGCAGCGACCATCCGTAGACGTGATCACTGGTACAATTAAAGCAAACTTCCCAACGCGGATAAGCTTCCAGGTAACGTCTAAAATTGATAGTCGCACCATTCTTGGTGAACAAGGTGCTGAGCAGTTGCTTGGTATGGGTGATATGCTCTTTATGGCGGGTGGTGGCCGTATTACGCGTGTGCACGGCGCTTTTGTCTCTGATAATGAAGTTGAAGATGTCGTAAACCACCTCAAAAAACAGGGTGCACCTGACTATCAGTCGGCTGTAACTGAGGAACCTGAAGAGGGCTTTGACAGCCCGTTCATCCCAGGTCCAGCATTGAGCGACGAAGATAAAGCGAATAGCCTTTATGATCAGGCGGTGGCAATTGTCTGCCGTGACAGGCGAGCATCAACAAGTTATGTGCAACGTCGCTTGAAAATTGGCTATAATAAAGCAGCCTCTCTTATTGAAGAGATGGAAGAACAAGGTGTGATAAGTGCACCGAACCATAAGGGCCAGCGCGAGATACTCGTGCCAGAGCGTGAAGAAGAATACTAAAATCTGATACAGAGCTAAAGCCCAAAACTGAGTAACGACGATGCGAAGAATAATAACGATTGGCGCGCTGCTTGGGGCCTTAACCTCAACCAGCATTGCACAAGACAAGAGCCTTCCTCCACTTGAAGAGCAGGTTATTGAGGAAAATACTTCCTTGAAGGCACTTCGGAGCGTGCAAACTTACATGGAAGATGTGCACAGCCTAGAAGCTGATTTTGTCCAACGTGCACCAAATGGTAATTTGGCGCGGGGCACGCTCTATATGAAACGGCCAGGGCATATTCGTTTTGATTATCAAAACGACATTCCTTTTTTGGTTGTTGCTGATGGAAAAACACTCAACTTCATAGATTATGAGATTGGCCAGATCACCAAATGGCCAGTGAAGGATACACCTCTGCGCGCGCTGCTTGGTAGCTCAACAGACTTGGCAAGCATTAACGCACATATTGAAGCTGAACCAAGCGGGCTGAAGGGACTTATTGCTCTTGCTGCACGGGACGCGGACAAGCCTGAGTTAGGTGAAATTACGGTCTATTTTGAAGAAGCTCCTGATTTGCCAGGTGGCTTGAAGCTGCTGAGTTGGGTTGTGTTGGATGCTAAGGGGGAAATCACAACTGTTGAATTGTCGCGGCAAGAGGCGAATATTCAGTTTGCTAAAGATCTTTGGGATTTTGAAGACCCTCGTGCCTCCGCTAAGCGTCGCCGCCCTCGGCGCTAAGTTACATTAAGTAAGTCTTTGAGGGCATCATCTAGTTTTGGGTATTGAAACTCAAAACCTGCGCCCAGTACTTTACTTGCAGACATATGTTGACCCGCCACAAACAGGTCAGCCATTTCTCTAAGCGCAAACCTCAATATTGGTTCAGGAATACGCATCATGAGAGGGCGCCTAAGGGTTCGCGCTATTGCCTTATTGAAATAGGCGTTTGTACAAGGATCAGGGGCAACTGCGTTGACTGGCCCTGAAAGGGTTTCCGTTTCCAACATATAATCAAACAGCTTGATCAAATCTGTTTTATGGATCCACGGAAAATATTGCTTTCCACTACCGGTTATTGCACCCATTCCAAATTTCATAGCGTGCACTAACTTGGGAAATGCGCCGCCATCATTTCCCAGTACCACGCTGATTCTGGGAATAACCAACCTTACACCAAACTGTTCTACTGAGGTTGCTGCTGCCTCCCAATCCTTACATAAAGTGGACATAAATATTGTTTGTGGTGCTTCATGCTCATCAAGCAGCTCTGTACCTCGCCTACCATAAAATCCTGCCGCTGACGCGTTTATCATGACCTTAGGTTTTACATGTAGTTTCCTCACAAAGACAATTAGGTCATTGGTGGATAAAACACGGCTGTTAAGTAACTCAGTGCGGTACTTTTTGGTCCATAAACCACCGGCTATCGGTGCGCCTGCGAGATTGACAATCGCGTCAATTTTTTCGTCCGCTTTAATTTCCTTAAGGGAGGTAACTAGCCTCGCGTTAGCAATCTTTCGTCGGGCGGTATCAAGGTTCCTGACAAGGGCTGTCACCTCATAACCCTTATGCTCCCAGAACTTACATAAGTTTGTTCCGATAAAGCCTGTGGCACCTGTCATCAATATCCGCATGAAACGCTCCTTACAGGGTTGTTTACGTATGGTACTGACCATTGGATTGTCTATGTTGCCGGTATACCATTTTTTGGCTAATGAAACCCGAGACAAAACATCTATCTATAGTGTAAAGCTAGATGCAGTTTTGAGGGAAAGATGCTTTGCAAGATTTAGATAACGATATTGAAGACCTGTTTGATGACTTCCCGAGCTTGAAGTCTGTGGCTCCATTTGTTGAGGTAGCTAAAAATGTACGTTGGTTCAGGGCGCTGAGCGAACAACCTGCGGAATATGTAAGAAAATATGCACGCGATTATGCGGACATACTCGGGTTTCCAGAAGCTGATCCGGTGTTTCTACCAGAATGGGAAGACGCCGCTTTTGCTGCGGAAAACCCTGAATATAATAGCCCGGCATGGGAAGCAGAAGAACAGCTTCGTGCGGCGCTAACAACGGATGTGCTGTCAGCGGTTGATGAAGGTACATTGCAGATGGTGATGACCCATATCGCCCAGGAAATTACGCCAGTTATCGACGAATCTGCTGATGAAGCGCGAGAGTATCTCCGTATTGATGACGGTGAGTTTGTGCAAGCCGCCGCTGGTGCAGCGGCGCAAGCCTGTTATCAGGCGGCGCTTGTTGGTATGGCAGGTGCGGAAGACGACCACCCGTTTGTGCGTCGTTTTCAAATATTTGAGGCAGGTCACTGGCCTATTGCCATTTTAGGCACCAGTTTTCTAATTTATTAAAAGACTTTTAGATCGATTATTTTCTGGGAGGCGTAGATGCGTATCATTACATGGAATATTAATAGCGTGCGTGCGCGCCTCGGGATTGTTGAGCAACTTATCAAAGAGTATGACCCTGACGTTCTGTGTTTGCAGGAAACAAAGGTTCAGGACCATATGTTCCCCGAAGACTTTTTTGCAAACCTTGGCATGCCACATTTGGCTATACACGGTCAGAAAAGCCACCACGGTGTAGCAACGGCATCAAAGCAACCTTTTGATGATAGCTTTAAAATTGATTGGTGTGAGAAAGGCGATGCTCGTCATATCGCAATTAAGCTTGCGACAGGCCAAACAGTTCACAATTTTTATGTGCCTGCGGGCGGGGATGAAGCTGACCCAGAAGTAAATGAGAAGTTTGCCCATAAGCTTCAGTTTCTTGATGAAATGACCAAATGGTCTGAAGAATTGACAGAGCCAAGTATTCTTGTAGGTGACTTGAACATAGCGCCGTATGAAGACGATGTTTGGTCTCATAAAAAGCTTCTCAAGGTCGTGTCCCATACACCAATTGAAACGGACGGCATGCTTAAACTTATGAAAGCTCATGATTGGCATGATGTAATGCGTGAGTTTGTGCCAATGGACAAGAAACTATACAGCTGGTGGTCATACCGCGCGCGAGATTGGTCAGCGGCTGATAAAGGCCGCAGGTTAGATCATGTGTGGACAAGCCCGTCTCTTAAAGGCAAGGCAACGAAGATGGAAGTGCTCCGGAATGCGCGTGGATGGGAAAAGCCCTCTGACCACGCGCCAGTACTCGTCGATTTCGACTTTTAGGCTATAGAAGGGTGTTGCCACGCAAGCGATTAAGTTGCGTGGCTTCAATGTTTTTAGGCAGCAAAGCCTTGCAGGCTATAACCGCCAGGCTCCGTAATCAGAAGGCGTGCCATGCCTGGCTCGCTTTCGATTTTTTGGCGTAAACGGTAAACGTGCGTTTCTAGAGTGTGGGTGGTAACGCCAGAATTATAACCCCAAACCTCAGCAAGCAATTCTTCACGGCCAACAGGTTTTCCGCCCGCGCGGTATAGATACTTGAGGATGGATGTTTCTTTTTCCGTTAAGCGCACTTTCTTGCCTGTTTCTTTTTCCTCAAGGATTTTACCTGAAGGACGGAACTGGTAAGGGCCGATATCAAAGACCGCATCTTCGCTTTGTTCATACTGACGGAAATGCGCCCGTACCCGTGCAAGCAAAACAGTAAAGCTAAATGGTTTAGTCATATAGTCGTTTGCGCCGGCATCTAGGCCGAGCACAGTGTCCGCGTCAGATTCCATACCGGTAAGCATTAAAATTGGAACGGTAACGCCGTTTTTTCGAATGCGTTTACAAAGCTCACGGCCGTCCATATCAGGTAAGCCAACATCAAGAATGAGCATATCCACTTGGTTGTCTTTCAGGAACTCAAGCGCGTCAGCAGCTGTGCCTCTCTCCTCTGTGGAGAATTCGTCACAAAGTGCAAGTTGTTCCGCGAGGCTTTCGCGTAGATCTACATCATCATCAACCAAAAGAAGTTTACGAACGGCCATCAATGCTATCCTTTTGTCATGTCGCGTTTTTATTTACTAATAGTATGCTTCAACTTCGCCTATATAAGAAGAAGAAAGAGAGTTTCTTATCACGTTGGCTCACAATTGTTTGATCA
>JBFOLV010000361.1:0-2703 GCA_040830325.1 Kordiimonas sp.
TAACGATAGACTGAACCTCGCTTTTTATGCAGAAATTGACCAGCTCGTGTTGCAATAATCTCGGGGTCAAGTATTTCAACATTATCATTGCAAAGTATCACCACGCCAGCAGCATCCTCCAACGCCAACATCTTTTGAGTATTTTGGATCTGTCTATTGGCTTTCTTTAAAACAGCTTCTATTTGTTGCGAAATTTTGCGATAAACTGTCTGATCCAGCTCCTCGGGGTCTTCAAAATGCTCAAAAATTTGATTTAAGGACCGTGCCCCATAAAACATGGGGTAGCTAGGATGTTCTGACAGTTCATCGATAAAAGAAGTGACTTTATGCCGTGGATTAGACTCTATATTCTTGATTTCCAAGACCAAAGCTTTGTTCAACACCAAATAGTCCGCTTTTTCGCCTTCGAAGTTATTATTGTCATCTAAGTTTTCGGCATCACCATACTGCCTTAAAAAAGAAAATAGTTTTTCTTCCAGAGCCTTACTAACCATATCGCTGTCACTCGATTTAACTGCTACATTTCTCTTGCTTATAAGCAGATTCATTTTCCTGAGTTTTAAGTTCAGCCATTTCGCTTCACCCCATGTTTTTACCAAGAAGCTTCTTTGATCATAAAACTAACTCAGTACTCCGAGATCACCAAGCGGGGTCAATGCATAAGTGAACCCAGCTAAAACAGCCATCCCAATAATAACCGTAAGGAAGGCAGCTATCATCTTCATCTTGAAAATAGACCGCAACAGTATCACTTCCGTCAAGCTTGCCCCAGCACTACCGATAATAAGAGCCATCACCGCACCCAAAGACATCCCCTTAGCGGCAAGAGCAGCACTTAATGGAATAACTGCTTCAGCGCGTACATAAAGTGGAATACCTATTACGGCAGAAACTGGAATTGCGAGTAAATTATCGTCGCCCGCATACTTGCTGATAAACTCTGTTGGCAGAAACCCGTAAATAAATGAGCCTATTAAGATGCCCACAAGTAGGTAGGGCAACACATTTTGAAAATCCTTCCAGGTAACTTTCCATACACGTAGCCAACGACTTTCAGGCTTTGGTGGTGAGGAGCAAGAAGGCCCACACCCGCTTGCAGCAGGTGCTTGATAGGCTGTGGGCTCTACATAACGCTCGAAGCCAAACTTTTCCAACAAGAAGCCCGCACTGACAGAAACGCCCAGTGCTATTGAGAAATAGACAATTGTCACCTCTAAGCCAAAGGTAACAGCGAACAAGCCAATAATAACAGGGTTAAGTAACGGACTTGAGAATAAGAATACCATCATTGGGCCAAAACCTGCCCGTGCCCTCAGCAAACCCTTTAAAAATGGGATGGTAGAGCAGGAGCAGAATGGTGTTATTGCACCGAGTAACGCTGCGACGATGTAGCCCTTACCATTTCTGGAGCTTAGAATAGACTGAATACGAGCCGGAGAAATATACTCCTGCAACATCCCAACGCCGTAACTAATAACCAAAAAAAGAGCTGTTAACTCAAAAGCCAGGAAAGCAAACATATTTGCTGCTTCCGTCAATCCATTCATTACTTCGGGCGACATAAGTACACTCCATCACTATATTACCGGTTTTATCGTAATATAGTGATGGAGCTTCACAATTCAAGTAATTACCGGTAATATCGAAATAATGATACATATTGGAGAGTATGATGGACTTTGATGAAGTTGCTGGTGTTCTCAAAGAACTGGGCCACCCGCACCGGTTAAGGATATTCAAACGCCTTGTTAAAGCTGGCTTTGAAGGATTGCCTGTCGGTGTCCTGCGCGAAGACCTTGGTATTCCAAATTCGTCAATGACACATCATATTAACAGCCTTGTTAAGGCTGGATTGATTGTTCAGGAACGGCGCGGCCGCATATTACAGTGTATTCCGAGGTATGGTCGGCTTTGGGATGTTATCTCTTTTCTACAGAGCGAATGTTGCGTTGACGAGACAGCTGTTAAAACTCAAGCTTAACTATACTGGCGCGCTATATTTTGAGGCCATAACTAATATTCAAAAACACTTTCAAAACTTTCGCCCTGTTTAATCCGTTCAAGCCTTTCATAAAGGCTGGTTTCATCAATCGTTTCAAATATTTCTGCAACAGCTAGTTTCGCTGCCTGATAGTTTTCAAGCGTGTTTTCCTGTCCGTAAAACTGCTGTGCAGAAGTCAATTTTTTGACACGTTCAATGGCATCATGAGGTAGATCAATAAGGTCTGCTTCATACTCACTACGGTAGTCCACCATTAAAGCAAGCCCTTCATCAAACCATATGGGCAATTCGAAAAACGTTGCCCAAACGCCAATACGAGTAGCTAATTCTGCATGTAGTAATTCATGGGCCATTACATCAACACTATGTCCTTTAGGGCCAACAATAATACACTGCCCGTATATGGTTTTATGAATTGTACCTGTTTCGTTAGCGCCGTATGTTACCGCTATTTGGGCGTCTGATGTTATAAGTATTGTTGGCTGAGCAATAGTGTCTCCAAAGGTATTGTTGTTACGGTCTCTCGCAGCGTCTAATTTGTATAGTAGATCTTCTACCTCAGCATATGCGAGATTACCGTCAGTATAGATGCTGGGGCTTATCTCCTGAAAGGCCGCATTACCAAGCAACAGGCAGCCGATAGAATGGCGCTGATCATACAGGCCTCCCGCAACGAAAATACTCAATGCAAAGATAAGCAA